>JAZNNJ010000013.1:0-15174 GCA_045580225.1 Gammaproteobacteria bacterium
CATGATGATTTGACCTCGTCCTCGCCTTCCTCCTGCTTAACGCAGGCAGTTCCTTTAGAGTCCTCAGCCTAACTGTTAGCAACTAAAGGTAAGGGTTGCGCTCGTTACGGGACTTAACCCAACATCTCACGACACGAGCTGACGACAACCATGCAGCACCTGTCTCCAGGTTCCCGAAGGCACTTCTCTATCTCTAGAAAATTCCTGGGATTTCAAGGGTAGGTAAGGTTTTTCGCGTAGCATCGAATTAAACCACATGCTCCACCGCTTGTGCGGGCCCCCGTCAATTCCTTTAAGTTTTAATCTTGCGACCGTACTCCCCAGGCGGAGAACTTAACGCGTTAGCTGCGACACTGATTTATTATTCATAAACCAACATCTAGTTCTCATCGTTTACAGCATGGACTACCAGGGTATCTAATCCTGTTTGCTCCCCACGCTTTCGCGCCTCAGCGTCAATATTGGTCCAGAAAGCCGCCTTCGCCACCGATATTCCTCTCGATATCTACGTATTTAACCACTACACCGAGAATTCTACTTTCCTCTACCATATTCAAGACATTCAGTATCGACTGCCATTCCCAGGTTAAGCCCGGGTATTTCACAATCGACTTAAATACCAGCCTACGCGCCCTTTACGCCCAGTAACTCCGATTAACGCTTGCACCCTCTGTATTACCGCGGCTGCTGGCACAGAGTTTGCCGGTGCTTCTTCTGTAAGTAACGTCAGTATCTAAATGTATTAAATTCAAATATTTCTTTCTTACCGAAAGTGCTTTACAACCCGCAGGCCTTCATCACACACGCGGCATTGCTGGATCAGGGTTGCCCCCATTGTCCAATATTCCCCACTGCTGCCTCCCGTAGGAGTTTGGGCCGTGTCTCAGTCCCAATGTGGCTGATCGTCCTCTCAGACCAGCTACGGATCGTAGCCTTGGTAAGCCATTACCTTACCAACTAGCTAATCCGACATAGGCTCATCCTAAAGCGAAACCAGATTACTCTGGCTCCTTTATTCCGTAGAAATCATGCGGTATTAGCCCACCTTTCGGCAGGTTGTCCCCCACTCTAGGGCAGATTCCTATGCATTACTCACCCGTCCGCCACTTTACTAAAGTATTGCTACTCGTTCACGTTCGACTTGCATGTGTTAAGCATGCCGCCAGCGTTCAATCTGAGCCAGGATCAAACTCTTCAATTTATAAAAAGTTTTAGCTTTCGCTATATTCAAGCTCAAAAATGAATTACTGTCATTCTTATTATATAGGAATTCATGTCACTCACTTTTGAAAATTCAAAGTTAGAATTTTCGAGTGCTCACACAAATTGTTTCTTTACTTCAATTCTAAATAACCGGTTTGAACTACCAAACAAGTTCGATTGTATCGACTAACTTTTTTTTGTCAAGCATTTTTTTAAAAAAATTAATTATCTGAAAAACTAGTCTTTATCACCTATATAAAACACCAGTAATAATCTGGTTTAATCCAAAAATTATAAGTTAAAATAATTTACTAACAATATTCCTAATCGAAATATTTTTTACCTACACTTCCTTAATTCAAGATATAAACCTTTAAATATATAGCCCATCAGATCTATTATTATTTTTCAATCATTAGTTAGATGATTAATTTTTACGATTAAATAATCCATCATCAACATTCTTTCCATTTTTAATTCTAAATAAGTAGTACATTCATGTAATTTACCTGCCTATACACCTATGACCGTGGAAAGCTAAGCTCAATGCAGCACCTCCTGTTTTTATAGCAACTTTTTTTAAATAATTTAGTCGCACCGTCTACAAATAAAACTTCAGATTAAAATATAATTTCGCATTAACACTTTTTTGATATAATACCGTTTTTATATGATACCACCTGTATTTTATATCAGATCATCTCAATTAATTACCAAAAAATCACTTTTCATCAAAAATCAATCTAATAGGAATGCTACTCAAACCAAAATTTGCCCTAAAACAATGCTCCAAATATCGTAAATAACTATCTGGTAATTTTTTCACCCTACTACCATGCAAAATAAAAGTTAACGGATTATAATGCCCAAAATGAACATATCTTATTTTAACCGGACGTCCTTTAACTAAAGGAGGATGGTGATGTAACATTGCGCGAATTAATACTTGATTAAGCTGATTAGTTTTAAACTTTTGATAAGCTTTTTTGTATAATTCATCAATTTTTTTAAACATATTCTTGATACCAACTCCTTTAACTGCTGAAACCCATAAATATGTAATTAAAGGCACAAAACTGATTCGCTCTGTCAATTGCTCAATCAATTTCTTTTTTTGTTCAATTGACAATAATTCTTCCTTATTAAAAACAACTAAAATTAATTTACCCTGTTTCCAAACTTCCCCTGCAATACTAACATCTTGCTCAGTAATTCCAACAACAGCATCAACTAATAACAAAACAATTTCCACTTCTTCTAGTAATTGATTAACTTTTAAAAAGGCTAATTGCTCAATTTGCGAATCAATTTTATACCTTTTTTTAACTCCAGCTGTATCAATAAAACAATAACGCTTATTCTGATAAACTAAAGGAACTTCTATATAATCCCTTGTAGTTCCAGCAATATTACTCGTTATCAATCTATTTTCGCCAATCAAATGGTTAATCAAAGTAGACTTACCAGCATTAGGCTTTCCTATTACTGCAATTTTTAAATCCTTTTCCTCTTGAAACACTGCCACTTTAGGTAAAAACTCCAAAATTGCCTCTTTCAAGTTACTAATCCCTACATTATGTTCAGCAGATACAGCATATACCGGATAACCCAATCCAATAAAGTCAGAAATAATCAAATCCGGATCATTAAAGTCAATCTTATTTACAACTAATAATACTGGTTTATCCAAACGACGAATTTTTTCGATAAAAATCTCATCCCCTATGGTCAATCCTTTTTTTCCATCTACAACTAATAAAATTACCGCCGCCTCTTGCAATACAATATCTACTTGTCGAACAATCAACGCACCAAAATCATTATCCGTTACTTTACCGTCAACTCCTCCCGTATCAACCAAAACCAACTTACAATTATCCCACTCTAAAGTATGATAATTACGATCCCTAGTTAAATTCTTCACATTAGAAACTAACGCCTTGCGTTCTCCCACTAGACGATTAAATAATGTTGACTTACCAACATTAGAACAACCTACTAAAGCAACAACCGGTAATTTCATGGGTTAACTTGTATATAAGATTGTTCTCGCAACTCCTTTACCCAATTATCCATTCTCTTCGCTACCTCATTTTGAAAAAGTTCCTGCCTAATCTTCTCTTTTATTTTATCTAACGACTCTACTTCTATCTTCAATATTTTTAACCAATGCCAACCATTATCAGCACGAATCAAATCTGACACTACTCCAGCATGATCCATTTCAACAAGATATTTATGAAAAATCTCCGGAAAGTCATTCAATGTCCCCAACCCTAAATCAGTAATTGACCATAACTCAGCAAACTCAGAATTTGCACCGATATCTTCTCTATCTTCAATTTTGCTTATATAAGCATACCAATGGTTACGTTCTATTAAAGCTTTAAGTTTTGACTTTTCGATACTCTCATCATGATAAACCATATCAATCACATGGTAACGTTTAAAATTTACATCTTTATACCTTCTCTTCATTTCAATTTCCAAATCTTGATCAGATATTTTTACAAACGATCCAAAATTACTATAAACTAAGCGAGAAAGAATGACTTGATTACGAATGTTTTCACGGTAATGATCTTCATTCATACCCATACTAAAATAAACTTCTTTTAACATTTGTTCCTGAGTTATTTTGTTATGCACTGCAATATTTCTTATTATCTCATCTAATTCACTATCGTTAACACTTAAACCATTTTGCTTTGCAATTTGTAGTTGCAAAGTTTGATTAATCCAAGCATCTAATACTAATTTGTAATCACTTTCATTCAACTGATTTTTACGAGTTTGATTTTGATACAAACTCAGTTGACGATGGTATTCAGAATAAGTTAAAATAGAATCATTAACTATAGCCTTAACTCCATCTATACGATGCAAATCAGCTGACGATACCCCTAACCAGCCCCATATTAATAAACCAAATATCTTTTTTAATTTTTTTTCAATAACCATTTTGCCACTTTGCCAGTTGATCTTGATAATTAGGGATGTCCTGTTTAATTAACCCGCGAACATCCCTTATCTCCATAGAAGTTAACCCTTTCAAGCTAAATTGTAAATAAATTTTAGTATCATAATTCTTACTAAAATCACTACCAATACTAACAAATTCTTGCCCAACGATCACTCTTAATGCCCAACAACATCCATTATAACTAATTCCAGCAAAATAATCCTGAACCCGATGGTAACTAATATTATAATTCATCTTACCAATAGCTTGCCAGCCTCTAAATAAATTAATACTACCTGCAATACCAAATCTATGCAAATCTACCGGTTGATTCTGCTTATATTGATCACCATTTATGCCAAAGTGGTACCATACGTTAAATACTTGATCAGGAGAATAGGCATATTTTCCCATTAATCTAACCGAATCAACTTTATTATCTTTAAAATTCCAAGCACTATCTAAAATTAAACTAACTTGCCGGTTAAAATAACCTCTTAACTGAAAACAAAGAGGAGAAAGATGATTATTAACTAATGGATCATCACTATAACTATTTTTTAACTGTACTCGATGCTTTTGAAAAGCGTATACCTGTACTAAATTAAAACTAAAACGTTCAAAAGCATCCTTATCTAATAATCTAGATTTCAATTTAATAATTAATTGATTACTATCTCCAAAACGATCCTTTCCAGCAAAACGATTCTCCCTCAACAATTGCTCACAATCCACGCTAGTTAAAAAAGAATCAAATAAAGGAAAATGGTCTTGATTGCGATAAGGCACAAAATGATATACTAAACTAGGTTCTAACGTTTGTTTAATATTAGAGAAACTTGTTAATTTACGCTCCAAATATAAAGTCTGCCCGACCTTAAAAGAAGGGACAGCGTTTACCAAAGAATGATTTCTATAATCTCTATACTCCCACAATTGGTAATAATTACTGAATAATCGCATAGTAATATCACTATACCAATAACTAGTAAATTCCTTTTTCATTTTTAAAAAAGGTTCAAAATACCCTCTTCCGCTTATTACATGAGGATGATAACCATAAGCACGTTTTTGAAAAACAACCCATTCACCTGTAAACCCATAAGGACATTCTTTCCAAAAATTTCTATACTTAACGTTTAACTGAGGCAAACGACGATATTGCTCCACATTATCTCCATATAAAATAGGATGTAAAGTTTGAAAAGCTTCAATTTTAGTTAACCACTGCCAGCGATCATCTCTATACTCAAGCGCTATACGATTTAATAATTGGTCACGCTCCCCTGATTGATGCAATAATTGTTCAAAATGATAAGTAAAATAATCATCGCTAGCATAATTCAATTGCCAATTCAATTTCCAAAAGCGATTAAATTGATACTTATGCTCCCAACTGCTTCCAAACCTACTTAATGAACTATCCCTTAATCGCGCACCAGCATGTTCATCAATCGTCATTAAATTTTTCCAATTTCCTTTAACATCCTTAAATTGTCGGTCATGAAAAATATTACCTAAAAAAAGACGTCCTCTAGAATTAACAGTTAAATAACGCAATGTATTTTCAAAAAATACTCCTCTCTTACTCATAAAATTCGGTTTAATTAGCCAATCATAATTTGGAGCTAAATTTAAATATACAGGCATCCCAACTACATAACCAGAATGGTTATTATAATAAGGCATTGACCATAAAATACCACTTTTACGCTTGTGATTTAAAAAAATTTTATAATGCGGCCAATAAAAAACCGGTATATTTTTTAAATAGAAAATAGCATGTTGCACATCAGCTTCATTTTCTTCAAAATTAAAGTGAATTTTTTCACCATTAATAATCCAAGCACTACTTTCTGGTGAACAGCTACTCAAACTACCATTTGTTATTCGCAACTGTCGGCTAGTATATTCTGCTTTCTCCGCCTTTCCCCAAAGATAAGTATTCGTTTGATCATCAGTTTGAAGCCGATAATAACTATTTTCCAAAACATAAAACTGTCTTTTAAAATTTAGCATTCCCTTTTCAGCAACAACTAAACGCCCCCTTTCTTGAAAAAAAATACCCCCTCTTAATTCTCCCTTAGATAATTTACGATCATCTTCTAAAAATAACAAAATTTGGTCGGCTTTTAACTGCCTACCCGGTTGAGTTAATATAACATTACCTTGTAATAAGGACACCCCTTTATCCAAATAAGTAGGATTATCAGCTGTAATTTCAGTTTTTTGAAATACTGAACCAGCTACCTCATGCAACTCATTAAATTTACCTCTGCATATATTGCAATCACACTTTTCCCAACCTAAACGCTCACTAAAATTTTGTTCTGACTTTGCCCAACCTAAAGAACATAACCAGATTAAGCAATAAATGCACGCATATCGGCCATTTCGGCTAAACATACTTCATGCCCCATATCATAAAGATGAAAATTAACATTCGCTCCACACTTTTTTAAATATTCTGCGCTTTGCATTCCTAAATCAACTGGAACAACTTGATCTCGCTTACCATGTCCCATCCACAACTCTTTTCCTGATAATTCTTTAAACTGCCTATCAGCTAACCATCCGGACAAAGCTAAAACTCGATCAAACTTAACCTGTTGTTCCATCCAACATTGAATAGCTAAAACAGCACCTTGCGAAAAACCAGCTAATATTATCGATTTATCTAGAAAATTATTTTCAACCAATTCGCTAATTTGTTTCACCGATTTTTTTAAATCATCCAAATTAGCCCTACCCTCACCATCCATATCAAACCATGCCGTCAAAGTATTTCCACTTACCCACGACACTGGACGAAAAGGAGCAATAGGAAAAATAAATTCCGCTTCCACATTCAAAGAACGATAAATAAAAAAGGCCTCATCCTCTGAACCCGCCCCTAAACCATGTAACCAAATAATCACACGAGACGAATCCTCAGAACCAAAACGAATAATCTTCATAATACTAATAATTCATCAAAGGAATATAATCTATTTTCAGTTTGCTTTAAAAGCATCTCCGCAGCCAACAAAGCTCCCATTGCAAAACTATCTCTTGAATAGCAAGTGTGTTTCAATAAAATTTGATCATAAATAGATTCAAAACCAACTTCATGTTCACCCTTAATTTCTCCACAACGTATCGATTCTAAATCAACAGCTAAATTATTTTTCAATAAAATCTCCTGCAAAACTAAAGCCGTACCAGAGGGTTTATCTCTTTTAGTTTGATGGTGCTTTTCTAGTAAATACGCTTGGTAACCATACTTTGCCAAATATTTACTGGTCTGTAATAAAGTCTTCATAAAAATATTCATTCCTAAACTAAAATTATTAGCATAGACACCACGACATTGTTTATTTTTACTAACTAATGCTACTTGTTCAAACACATCTCCCCAACCAGTAGTACCAATCACCACTGCTGAACTAAACGCAAACAATGTTTCATAATTTTCTTTAAAAGCAGATGGGGTTGAAAAATCGATACTGACAGTACCTCTCAACAAATCTGGTTGAATCGTCTTTGTTTGACTAAAAACATTAACTACCTCCCAGCCACGCTCTTTAGCTAAAACAGCAACTCTTTCTCCTGTCTTACCATAACCTATTAAACTAATTTTCATAATTTTCCTAATTCATATAAATATTCAGCATTTGCTAAAGCAGCTCCAGCTGCACCACGCACTAAATTATTACCTAAAACCGTCATCTGCCAACATTTATCTTTACCTTTTAAATTACCTACGCTTACTTCCATATCAGATAAATGCTTAAGCGGCTGAGGAAATAATAAATCTTCACTATAGTTAATTAGTGTTTTACCATTTTTATCTTTAAATTTAGTCAACTGTCTAATTAATTGAGTTCTGGTACATGCTATTTTAGTTGTAAAAAATACATTCAATAAATGCCCTAATGATACCGCCACTCTAAAACATTGTACTTGTATTAAACCTGGCGATAAATTACCAAAAATCTTCCTTAATTCTGCAGTAATTTTCTCCTCTTCTCCTGCAATGTAAGGTAAGATATTACCTTGGATATCCAAAGCCGACACTCCAGGATATCCTGCTCCAGATAAAGATTGCATTGTTGTAAGCTGTAAAGCATCAATTCCTAAACCACTAATAATTGGCGCTAAAACGATCGACAAAATAGCAACCACACAATTAGGGTTAGTAATTAAATGAAGTCCTTCGTATCCCTTCAACTGCTCACCATTAACTTCTGGAATTAATAGCGGGACATCATTTAACAAACGAAAACTACTCGCATTACTAACTACCCAATGTTTTTTAGATAATTCTAACTCCCACTGACTAGCTAAACCAGCATCTAAACAAGAAAACAGTAATGCTTCCTCGAAATCACCAGTTAAATTTTGCACAACAATATTACTAGCAGAGTAATTAAAACACTTACTCTCTGGAACTAAATCTCCGTACCGGTAACCCGAGGAACGTTCAGAAGCAACTAATAATCCAATTTTAAAATAAGGATGATCATTCAATAATGCTACTAACTTTTGCCCAACCAAACCAGTTGCTCCTAAAATACCAACTGAAATTTTTCTCACACTGCTAACCAATTAATCTTTTTTCTCCTGCACCAAATAAATTCTCGATACAACGCTCACATAAATCCTCATGCTCATCACATTCCCCCACTGAAGAATGCCAGTGCCAACAACGAGTGCATTTCTTAGCTAAACTTAGATCAACGTCAACAAATAACTGATCATTACATTTCACCGCTTTTTCTGTTCTTTCTGCTAAAGAAAAAATCTTTACATCAGAAACAATTAGTAAAAAACGTAATTCCGACCCAAAACGCTTCCAAAATGCAATTTCTCTTTCTTCCGCATATAGAATTACCTCCACTGCTAGACTAGACCCGACTTTTCCTTGGATTCTTAAATTTTCAACCAAACGATTAATTAATTCCCTTAGCTCTAAAAATCTATCCCAGTCTTCCTTGTTAAACTTAGCCTTGGTTTTAAAATTTAAATTATCAAAAAAACCCCAAGTCGCTAAAAAAACTGAAGGATAGTCTAATTGTTTAAAACTACCCATCGTTTGCCAAGTCTCCTCAGCTGTAAAACTTAAAACAGGAGCTATTATCCTAACTAAACCTTCTAACCAATACCACAACACAGTTTGGGCTGATCTTCTTGCTAAATGATCAACAGGCAAAGTATAAAGACGGTCTTTGATAACACTAAAATAAAAACTACTTAATTCATTAGTCAAAACTCTTTGGATTACACTCATAGCTTGATAGAAACAATACTTACTATAATTACTACGAACAGTATTAATTAAATCTAATAAAATTTCTACCAAATAACGATCTAAAGGTAATAGTTCATCTAAAATAACTTTATTTTCAATTCTAAATTGATACAAATTACCTAACAAGAAACGGATTGTATTTCTAACCAAACGATAACTATCTGATAAGCGATCTAATCCTTTATTTGACAATCTAATGTCATCGTGAAGAAAACTAGATGCAACCCAAAACCTTAAAATATCCGCACCGTATTTATTTATGATATCCCCGGGAACAACAACATTACCCAAAGACTTAGACATCTTACGTCCGTGTTCATCAACAGTAAATCCGTGAGTTAAAATCTGCCGATAAGGAGCTTTTCCATCAATAGCCAACGCCGTCAATAAAGAAGATTGAAACCAGCCTCGATATTGATCCACTCCTTCGGTATAAAGATCAGCTGGATAATCTAAACCGCGCTCTTTTAAAACAGCAAAATGACTGACCCCAGAATCAAACCACACATCTAAAGTATCACTAACTTTAACATAATTCTCTTTATCTTCTGGACTGTACTTAGATAAAAAATCTTGAACATCCAACTGATGCCAATAAACTACTCCCTCATTTTTAATTGCCGGCACTATCACTGTTCGGATTAAATTCACCATTTCAGGATGGATATTTCCTGAGCTTCGATGAATAAATAAAGTTAAAGGAACACCGTAATAACGTTGCCGAGAAATACACCAATCGTAACGCTTTTCGATCATACTACTTAAACTGTTTTCTCCAGAAGCAGGGTACCACTCAATTTCGGGTAAAATCTTTGCCGCTTTATCTTTTAACGATTCCCCATCTTTACCTGGTAAATCAATACTGATGAACCATTGCTTTGTCGCTCTAAATATTAATGGTTTTTTATGACGCCAACAATGCGGGTAACTATGACTCAAAACCCTAGAACTCAATAAAGCACCTTTCTCATACAATAAATCAATTATTACTTTATTTGCCTCAAAAACTGATAATCCACCCACGATATCTATTTCTTCAAGAAAATGGCTTCGATCATCCAATAAAATATTAACTGGCAAATGATAAATTAAACCTACTTTATAATCGTCTAAACCATGAGCTGGAGCAGTATGCACAATGCCCGTACCAGCAGTATTAGTTACGTGGCTACCCAAAATCACTGGAACTTTTTTATCTAAAAAAGGATGTTGCACATAAAGATTTTCTAACTGTTTACCGAGAACATTGCCAACAATCGAGTAATTAACTACCTCATAACGTTCTAAAGCTTCTTTTGCCAACTCTTCATTCAATATGTAAACTACTTGTTTCTCTTTAACTTCAACTAAAACATAATTCAATTCAGCATGTACACATACAGCTTCATTTGCTAATAAAGTCCACGGAGTAGTTGTCCAAATTGGCAAAATCACAGGATATATCGTATGAAAAGGTGAATCTATCAATGTAAACTTCACATCAATAGCAGGAGATTCTTTTTCTCGGTATTCAACTTCTGCTTCAGCCAAAGCTGAACCGCAATCTGCACACCAGTGTACCGGTTTAAAACCAGGCACTAAATAACCAGCATTTAGAATTTCACCTAAAGCTTCAACTATTCTAGCTTCATAAGCAAAATCCAAAGTACGATAAGGATATTTCCAATCAGCTAGCACCCCCAATCGTTCAAAAGATTCTTTCTGTAAAGCAACTTGCTCTAACGCATATTCTCTACATGCTGTGATAAAATCCTCAATATGATCTTGCTTTGGCTTGCCTTTTTTCTTCTCTACATTTAATTCAATTGGCAACCCATGACAATCCCAACCAGGTATAAAATTAATTTTATACCCCTCCAATAACTTAGATTTATTAATAACGTCTTTTAAAATTTTATCAAAAGCATGCCCAAGGTGAATATTACCATTAGCATAAGGAGGACCATCATGAATAATAAAACTTTTATCTCTATTTTCAGCAATAATCTTATTATACAAATCTATTTTCTTCCAAAATTCTAACCACTCCGGCTCTTTTTTGGGCAAATTACCCCGCATCGGAAAATCTGTAACTGGTAAATTAACTTGGTATGTCATACTCCTCCTCTTAACTGATCGTTTTATAACATGTTATTTGTAAATATACAATTTTTTTACAAGCAATATTACCATTAAACCCCGATAAACACTAATTATCTGTCCTAAATACTATAGAAAAAATTAAAAAAGACTATTACAAACATCTAAAATTACGCGCTAAAAGAAAAATTTCACTTGAGCGCCTACGTGAAGCATCAGGTTTAATTAAAAAAACCTCATCAAATATGGAACGAGCCTCTTTCTCAAATATTAAAGATTCTGTTCCTTGAAACAATTTAATTAAAAAACTTCCCCCAACACGCAAGACTCGTTTAGCAAAATTTAGAGCTTGTTCTGCTAACTGAATACTTCGCGCCTGATCATAATCTTTAATACCACTTAAATTTGGAGCCATATCTGATAAAACTAGATCTACACGACGATTTTCCGGTAAAAATTCTAAAATCTTATCTTGCACTATTTCATCATTAAAATCCCCTTGCAAAAAAATAACTCCTGGAATTTGCCGAATAGACAATAAATCAACAGCAATAACTGTTAAAGACGAATAATTTTTAACTAAATATTGAGACCAACTTCCAGGAGCAGCACCAAGATCAACAATAACTTGCCCTGATTTTACCAAATGGTATTTTTTATCAATCTCAGACAACTTATAAACCGCTCTTGCTCGATGCCCTTCTTGTTTCGCTTTTTTTACAAATCTATCCGAAAAATGCTCACGTAACCACCAATTCATACTTAACAACCAATCTTTTCAATTGCCATTTGCAATCTAGCTAAAGTCTTCTTTTTCCCTAACAAAACCAAAGTTACATTCAATGGTGGCGACACTGTAGTTCCAGTAACTGCCACTCTAATAGGCTGAGCCAATTTACCTAATTTAATTTCCAATTGCTCTGCTAAAATTTTTAACTGATCATGAAGAATATCTTCTTTCCACTCTAAATTACTGAAAACAAGTAATGCTCTTTCTAAATAAGGTTTTTGTTCTAAAGTTAAAAACTTTTCTGTCCCTGCTTCAAACTCCACTACATCACGGTAAAAATAAACACTTTTTTCAGCTAACTCTTTTAAAGTATGCACCCTTTCACGCAAAGCTAAAATTAAACCCTCTAAACTTGGACCATTATCTAAATTTAAGTCCAATTTAGACATAAAAGGTAATAAAGCCTCAGACAGATACGACACTGGCAAAGTTTTGATATAATGCGCATTCAACCACAATAATTTATCATGATCAAAAGCTGCCGCCGCTTTATTCAGATGCTCGGCATCAAAATAATGAATCATCTCTTCCAGAGAAAATATTTCTTGATCACCATGAGACCAACCCAATCTAACTAAATAATTTAACATTGCTTCAGGTAAAAAACCTTGTTCCCTATATTGCAAAATACTAGTTGCACCATGACGTTTAGATAACAACTTCCCGTCTTTACCTAAAATCATCGGCAAATGAGTAAAAACTGGAGGAATTGCATTTAATGCCCGATATAAATTAATTTGTCTAGGAGTATTATTAATATGATCTGCTCCACGAATCACGTGAGTTATTCCCATTTCTAGATCATCAATTACTACACAAAAATTATAAGTAGGCACCCCATCAGAACGCACAATAACTAAATCATCTAACTCTTCATTATTAAAGCAAAGTTTACCAAATACCTGATCATCGAATTCCACCGTTCCTTTTAAAGGATTTTTAAATCGAATAACGTAAGACTGATCCATTTTAGGTAAATTTAAATCTCGACAATGGTGATCATATCGTGGTTTTTCTTTACGTTCTAATTGTTCTTCACGAATTTTATTAATACGTTCCTTAGTACAATAACAACGATAAGCTAATCCTTGTTCGATTAAATTTTCAGCAATTTCTAAATAATGTTCTAATCTTTTCGTTTGATAAAAAGGACCTTCATCATATTTCAAACCTAACCAATTCAAACCTTCTAAAATTATTTGAGTAGAAATATCAGTAGAACGTTCTGTATCGGTATCTTCAATCCTTAATACAAATGTCCCCTGATAATGACGAGCATACAACCAACTATACAAAGCAGTACGCACTCCTCCCAAATGCAGATCTCCCGTAGGACTAGGAGCGAAACGTGTTTTTACCATAAAATACCTAGACAAATTAATTATTATTTATTAGTATTATGTTACACTTTTTTTCTAAAAAATAAAGAAAAAGGGCGATTAGCTCAGCTGGTTAGAGCATTGCTTTCACATAGCAGGGGTCGTTGGTTCGAGTCCAATATCGCCCACCATTTGTAAAAATAAGTGTTTCTAAAATATGACGAAGTTATTTGTAAAAATCGAAAAGCAATTGCAACCTTTTTTCTGCGAACTGGTTTTCTTCAAAAAGCACGAAATAACAGTAAAAAAGATTCTTTTCATAAATCCCAAGACTCAAAGAATCGAAAGCAACAACCGGAAAGCAAAAAAAGAAATACTTCCGATGCTACATCCTTATGACACTTACGGCAAATCATATTAGCATTTCCAATACCAAACCCATCGGAAGATACACAATCAATCGAAAAGATCAATCAGGCCACAGATTCATAGCTGCAAAAATCGATAATCCAATACCCCCTAACATAAAACCAATTGGTACCGGAACAGTGTTGAGCATATAACAAACCGGACCACTTAACATAACTCTACCAGTACAAGCTGATAGAAAACACCCATTACTGCCACCACACATTACACCATTTAGATAACCAGCTAAAGCATCCGGGTGACCACCTAAAGCAAAGCAACCAGATGCGCAACTGCTTGCAAAAATTCCAACTCCCGCTACAACTAAACCGATTCCAACACCTAATAACCCAGCAGCCTCTCCTTTCGAAAGTACGGGTTGATACGGATCCCCCCCCCTACAAAATGCATTTGATTAAAAGTTAAATTTTTCATATAAATATCCTCTTTTTTATTAAAAATTTCTTTTCAATCGTCTTCCGACCTTGGAAGTTTATCACTATTGTCATCATTATCCAAACCATTTTTGTTACTTGGGTTATAATCCGTATTCTCCTTTTTTAATAAATTACGATATTTACCATCATATCTTTGTTTACGTGCTTGCAATCTTCGCTTATTTCTGCGAGCCAAGTATCCCTTCAGCGAATCCAGTGATAAATTCAAATTTTTACTGCTATCAACAGCTCTTTCACTACCTTGTTTTAAAGATTCAGATGACTGCTGTGTTCTACTACGTATTTCCTCAACAGCTTTTTGCTCATTACCACTTGCTGGCGAAACAATGCCTACTACCCTCATTACCTCGTTATATAATAAATAAATCCCCGAAAAAGCTAAATTCACGATCGAAACTAAAGTAAAAGTGTATACAGTTATAATACCGACCACTTTGAATAATACCACCATTTTATCCCAACCAAAGCCCACCGCGCGAGTATCAAGTCGGAGGCCAAGCGGTCTTAGGAAGACAAGACCTGATAACAACTCCTTGGCTCACAGAACGACATGGCTACGATCCGACTTCGATCGAAACTAAAGTAAAAGTGTATACAGTTATAATACCGACCACTTTGAATAATACCACCATTTTATCCCAACCAAAGCCCACCGCGCGAGTATC
>JAZNNJ010000014.1:0-71785 GCA_045580225.1 Gammaproteobacteria bacterium
CTTAAATTTAAACTCTTACCAAAACGACGAGGACGAGTAAACAAATTAACTTTACCCTTTTTATCTAACAACTCTTTGATCAAGAAAGTTTTATCTACATAATAATAATTACTTTCAATGATCTCTTCAAAATTATCCACCCCTACCGGTAAAGCATAACTAACCATCTATAATACCTAAATACACTTTCATTATTTTATCTACGATAATACATTAAAATTCCTTTTTATTGCAAACTTTTAACAATATATTCCTTTCTATATTAGACATAGGTTTTTTTATTAACAAATCAGGTCTTCTTTCTAAAGTCTTCTTTAAACTCCGTTCTTGTCTCCATTTTTCGATATTAGCTTGATGACCAGAATACAAAACTTCAGGAACTTTTAAATTTCTCCAAATTTGCGGTTTAGTATATTGCGGATAGTCCAAATACTTATTTTGAAAAGATTCATTTATCCGAGAATTTTCATTACCTAAAACTCCGGGAATTTGTCGAACTAACGTATCTATCAAAACCATTGCAGGCAATTCTCCACCGCTTAAAACATAATCACCAATAGAAAGCTCTTCACCCGGATGTTTAAAAAAGATCCTTTCATCAAATCCTTCGTATCTACCAGAAATTAAAATAAAATTTCTATCTTCATTTTTATTACTTTCTATTAAAGATAAAACCAAGTTATGGGATAATACCCTCCCCTGAGGAGTTAAATATACTAATTTCGCTTTAGGATTAGCCAATTTTGCTTGACAAATCGCTAAATGCAACGGCTCTAATAACATTACTAAGCCACCACCTCCACCATACGGAGAATCATCCACCTTTCGATAACAATCAGAAGTATAATCTCGCGGATTCCAAAATCTCACCTGAAAAAAACCAGCTTTTTTTGCTCGTCCAATTATACCATATTCTAAATATTCAAATACTTCTGGAAATAAAGTAATGATATCAAAATTCCACATAATTTTAATAAAAATTAAAAGCTAATCTCCCATGCTGCAAATCTACTGCTACGCTCATTTCTGGCTTAATTTCTCCTGAAAGTAAAGCTTGTGCTAAAGGATTCTCCAATAAATTCTGAATTGTTCTGCGTAAAGGACGAGCACCATAATTACTATCATACCCTTGACCAGCTAAAAATTTAACTACTTGTTCACTAATATCTAACTTAATCTGCTGCTCTTGCATTCTACTAATTAAAGCATCCAATTGAATTTTAGTTACGATTTCAATTTCTTTTTCAGTTAGACTATGAAAAACAATCAAATCATCTATTCGATTCAAAAATTCTGGTCTAAAATAATTTTTAACTTCTTTCAATACCTCTTCTCTCATTTTTGACTCGTTATTACTTAACTGCTGTATAACTTGCGAACCCAAATTAGAAGTCATTACAATAATACTATTTCTAAAATCAACAGTACGACCTTGTCCATCAGTAAGTCTCCCATCGTCTAAAACCTGCAATAAAATATTAAAAATATCTGAATGAGCTTTCTCAATTTCATCTAATAAAATTACAGAATAAGGATGACGCCTTACTATTTCTGTAAGATATCCACCTTCTTCGTACCCTACATATCCTGGCGGTGCCCCAATCAATCTAGCCACAGAATGTTTTTCCATATATTCGGACATATCAATTCTTACTAAAGCACTTTCTGTATCAAATAAAAACTCCGCTAAAGCTTTGCATAATTCAGTTTTACCAACCCCTGTTGGTCCTAAAAACATAAAAGAACCTACTGGACGATTAGGATCAGCTAAACCAGCTCTGGATCTACGAATCGCTGAAGCTACTGATTGAATAGCTAACCCTTGCCCAACTACTCTTTTTTGCAAAATTTCCTCTAAATGTACTAATTTTTCTCGTTCATTTTCCAGCATTTTGCTAACGGGAATATGAGTCCAACGTGAAACAACCTCAGCAATTTCTTCCTCAGTAACCTTATTCTTAACAAAAGTACCAGATCGTTGATTATCCAAAGATGCTGCTAATTGTTTTTCTAAATTAGGAATAATTCCATATTGCAATTCTGACATCTTAGATAAATCAGATTTTCTAACAGCATCTTCCATTTGTATCTTAGCTCTATCTAGTTCTTCTTTTATTTTCTGACTACTTCCTAGAATAGCTTTCTCCTTTTTCCATAAACTTTCTAAATTAGCATTTTCTCTTTCTAGCTGTTCTAATTGATTTTCTAAATGTTCTAAGCGCTGTTTAGCTGCTTTATCAGTTTCTTTTATCAACGCCTCTTTTTCGATTTTCAATTGAATAATTTTTCGCTGCAAACGATCTAACTCCTCTGGCTTTGAATCAAGATCCATCCTGATACGGCTAGCAGCTTCATCAATTAAATCGATAGCTTTATCAGGCAATCTTCGATCAGTAATATAACGATTAGACATATTTGCCGCTGTTACTAATGCTGAATCCGTAATATCCACACCATGATGTAATTCATATTTTTCTTTAATACCTCTCAAAATAGCAATAGTATCCTCGATACTTGGTTCATTAACTAACACTTTTTGAAAACGACGTTCTAGTGCAGCATCTTTTTCAATATACTGACGATATTCATTTAATGTAGTAGCTCCAATGCACCTCAACTCTCCTCTGGCTAAAGCAGGTTTTAACATATTTCCAGCATCCATCGATCCCTCTGCTTTACCAGCTCCTACAACTAAATGTAATTCATCAATAAATAAAATAATCTCTCCATTGGTTTTTGAAACTTCATTAATTACCCCTTTCAAACGCTCTTCAAATTCTCCCCTAAATTTAGTACCAGCTACCACAGCCCCCATATCTAAAACTAACAAACGCTTATGTTTTAAAGTTTCTGGAACTTCACCGTTAACAATACGCTGGGCTAAACCTTCCACAATTGCTGTTTTACCTACTCCAGGATCTCCAATTAATACTGGATTATTTTTGGTGCGCCGTTGTAAAACTTGAATAGTATGCCTTATTTCGTCATCTCTACCAATAACCGGATCCAATTTTCCAGATAAAGCTTTATCCGTTAAGTCAACAGTATACTTATCAAGAGCTTGCCGTTTACCTTCATCATTCGGATTCTGCACGCTCTCTCCATTTCTCAACTGTTGAACCTTTTTCTGAACAATATTTAATGTTGCTACTCGATTTAATAATTCTCCTACTTTATTAGAACTTTGAAAAAGAGCGAGCAAAAAACATTCGGTAGCCACATAACGATCATGAAATTGATTAGCTATTTTTTCTGACATATTCAAAGCACTAACTAACTCATTAGATAAATGCATTTCTCCCGTACCATGAACCTTAGGTATCTGATCCAAAATATTTTTTAGTTCTTTTTCCAATTGTTCAATATTAGCACCGCTTTGTAACAATAATTGAAATACTGTCTCTTTCTTATTTAGCAATACTGTCAACACATGAACCGATTCAATGAACTGGTGGTCTTTACTTAAAGCTAAAGATTCTGATTCAGCTAATGCTTCTTTAAAATCATCAGTCAATTTATCAATACGCATAAATCCTCCCGTTCTTACATTATCTACATATTAATATAATATGGACAAATTCATATGTTTCAAGATAAAAAAATAGGCCACCTAAAAGTGACCTATTTCAATTAAACTACAATCTGTAATTCAAAACAAATTTATCCCTGCTTTTTAGCACCTAAAGTTAAAGCAAAGAATATCATTGCTAAAGCGCAAGTTACCAACATAAAACTAAAACCACCACTCCAGCCAAAATGTTCAACAATCAACCCAAAACCAACGCTAGCATTAGCGTTACCGCCCCAATAACCAAATAACCCCAATAAACCAATAGCTGTTCCTACTGCTTTTTTAGGCATTAAATCTAATACTTGCACACCAACTAACATAACCGGACCGTAAATAAAAGTACCAATTAAAAATAATGCAGCATACGCAATATTTAAATTATCACTATGCCAATATGCAAATATTCCGCAACCCACAATTAACATGCATAAAATGCTAACAATAGCTCGATTACCTTTAAACAAGGTATCACTCAAATATCCGCACAATAGCATACCAATAATTCCCGCTAACTCATAAATCATAACTGCATTACCACCTTTGCTAATGGGTAAATTTTTGACCTCAGCAAAGTAAGACGGAGCCCAATCTAACACACCATAACGTACAAAATACACAAAAATATTAGCAAAGGCCAAAAACCAAATGTACTTATTTACTAAAACATATTTAAATAAAATCTCCTTAGCTGATAATTCATGCTCATCCTTAACAACTGCTTTCTGCTTGCTCGACTCCTCATTTTCAAATTCTTCCACCGACGGCAACCCTACAGATTGGGGAGTATCACGCATAAAAATCAAAATAAAGACCGTTACCGCTGTTACAATAATTGCAGGTAAAGAAAAAATACTTCTCCACGAAAGTCCACATGTCGGTATAACCCAAGCAGCCAACAAACCTAAAAAAGCAGCTCCGATGTTATGAGAAACATTCCATACCGACATTACCCTACCTTTTTTAGAAGCAGGAAACCAGTGAGCAACTGTACGATAACAAGGAGGAGCCCCCATACCTTGAGCCCAGCCATTTAAAAACAACATCACAAACATAGCATGAAAACTAACAGCTATTCCAGGCACATATCCAATAATCAAATTAATAATAACCGAAACAATTAACCCCGTAGAAATAAAATAGCGCGCATCACTACGATCAGAAAGATTACCCATGATAAACTTACTAATCCCGTAAGCAGCAGGTATAGCAAACAATACCTTACCCATACTAGCCTTACTCACTCCCATCGATGCTAAATAAGGCATCGCTAAAGTATAATTCTTACGCAGTAAATAAAAACAAGCATAACCTAAAAAAATACAAATGAAATTATAAATACGATGCTTTTTATAATACTTTTTATATTCACTTTCTGGCAACCTGGCTACATGAGCCGCCGGTTTTAAATATCCAAATAAATTCACCACTTTGCCCTCTTTTCACAGTTAAAGACGAACGCAGTCTAATTCTTTTTGGAATAAAACGCAATACTAAATAGAACTATTACTATTATTTAACCTTATTTTCCTAAAAAAATCTCCTGGCAAGTACTCCAATATTTTTTAATTATAATTTTTGAATAAGTTTTAAAATAACCATTTAATTATATCCGCACAGAGCATTAGCTAACATCACAACTACCGTCACCTAATTATAGGCAACGGATTCTAATCATCATCAACTACAAAATTTACCGCAGCACCTACCATCGGATCAACGAACACTGTAGCAGCTACCACCATTGCTTCTTTAAACAACTTTCTAGTCTTTCGCTCTATTCTTTTCTTTGTATTTTTTGAAATTAACCTCTTTCCGCCAGTAATACATTTAACTTCACCATCTCTTAAATATTCAATCATCTTATCCCCCCCCCTTTTTTCTTGAAATAAATGTAAATTTCAGTATCCACTTTGCAGATTATTAATGTATTAAATTACTTTTTTAAAAATATTAACAATAGGGAGATCGCAGCTGGAGTAATACCAGAAATCTGCATGACTTGCGCAACAGTACAAGGACGATACTTTTCTAATTTTTGTAAAACCTCAACAGACAATCCTTTAATTTTTCGATAATCAAAATTATCAGGAATTTTTAAATTTGCATATTTTTTTTGCTTATCAATTTCTTCCTGCTGTCTTAGAATATATCCATGATACTTCTCCTGCACTTCTATCTGCTCTTCAATTTGTTCTGACCACTCTAAAACTTTTCTAAGCTTACAACGATCTAAATCCGAACGTTTTAACAGCTG
This sequence comes from Gammaproteobacteria bacterium, assembly GCA_045580225.1. GTDB lineage: Bacteria > Pseudomonadota > Gammaproteobacteria > UBA9339 > UBA9339 > CAUUCF01. The sequence goes on from JAZNNJ010000014.1 coordinate 5,826, forward strand.
TAATGCATTTGTTTCAACCGTCAAGGGCTGCCCTACCACATCTAGAAAACGTTGAGCAATAATACCTTTAGGAACAATCTTAATTTTTCTCAACAATTCTCTTTGTTCATCTATTTTTTGTATTTTTTTTCTAAAATCATCATATTGTTCTGAAGATAAGCAGCCCAATTTCCAAGCATGTTCTGCTAAACGATAAGCAGCATTATCCTCCCTTAATAGCAACCGATACTCTGCTCTGCTAGTAAACATACGATAAGGCTCCGTTACTCCTTTTGATAGTAAATCATCTACCATTACTCCCAAATAAGCCTGATATCTAGCAGGTGACCAAGAATCTTTACCTTTTATCCTTAAAGCTGCATTAATTCCAGCCAATAAACCTTGCGCTGCTGCTTCTTCATAACCAGTAGTACCATTTACTTGTCCAGCCAAAAATAGATTTCTAATTATACGACTTTCTAAACCAATTTTTAGCATTTGAGGATCAAAATAATCGTATTCGATGGCATACCCAGCACGCAAAATATTCGCTCTTTCTAAACCTTTAATACTACGTACTAGTTGAAATTGAACATCAATCGGCAAACTAGTAGATATACCGTTAGGATAAATCTCCTGTACTTCATATCCCTCTGGTTCCAAAAATATTTGATGAGCCGAACGATCAGGAAAACGATAAATTTTATCTTCAATAGATGGACAATAACGAGGCCCCGTACCTTGAATTAAACCGGTAAACAACGGTGACCTATCCAAATTTTTCTGAATAATTGCGTGAGTATTTTCGTTTGTATGTGTAATATAACAATTTAGCAGATCATTAGGTTGCTTAAAATCTTGCCAAAACGAAAAATGCGGAAAATTATTATCGCTTCCTTGAATTTCTAGTTTATCAAAATTAATACTTGTTTTCGCCAACCTAGGAGGAGTTCCTGTTTTTAAACGACCAATAGACAAACCCAAATCTTTCAAATTATTACTCAATGCAATCGCTGCTGGATCACCTATGCGACCAGCTGGAAAATTTACCAAACCAATATGTATTTTTCCGTTCAAAAAAGTACCCGCGGTTAAAACAATTACCGGAGCAAAAAATTTTATCCCTAAATTGGTAATTACCCCTTTAACTCGATCTTGTTCTACTACTAATTTTTCCACGCTTTGTTCAAAAATTGTTAAATTTTCCGTTTCTGCCAACATTTTCTGCATAATTTGTCGATATTTTACACGATCAATTTGCAAACGAGTAGAACGTACAGCCATTCCTTTGCTCTGATTTAACACACGGTAATGAATCGCAGCAAAATCAGCGGCTATCCCCATTAAACCACCTAACGCATCAATCTCTTTAACTAACTGACCCTTGCCAATTCCTCCTATCGATGGATTACATGATAACTGACCAATAGTATCTAAATTATGAGTTAACATTAAAACGTTAACTCCCATTTTTGCCGCAATATGACTAGCCTCAATACCAGCATTTCCTCCGCCTACTACAATCACATCAAACACTGTCTGCATACCTACTCAGCTACTAATTTAGACAAAAATCTATCGTAGGCCTTTAAGGAAAGAAATTCAAGCTACTTTTAACTAGTTATGACAATTTTAGTATGTTGAGATTTTACAAAATCATGTTATGATTCTCTAAAGTATTGTGGTAAAGGTTAATAGTGACAAAGTACATATTTGTAACAGGAGGAGTAATTTCTGCTCTAGGTAAAGGGGTATCAGCTGCTTCGTTGGGAGCATTATTAAAAAGCTTTAATTTAAAAATAACAATAATTAAACTAGATCCGTATTTGAATATTGATTCTGGCACCATGAGTCCTTATCAACATGGTGAAGTTTACGTTACTGTTGATGGAAGGGAAGCTGATCTAGATTTAGGACATTACGAGCGTTTTTTAGGAGAAAAAATGACAAGTAAAAACCACTATACAACTGGAACTATTTACTCGGAAGTTTTAAATCGAGAAAGAGAAGGTGGATACTTAGGTGGCACAGTACAAGTTATCCCTCATATTACAGACGCAATTAAAGATAAAATTCGTACATCTTCTTCAGGTTACGACATATCTATTGTTGAAGTAGGCGGCACAGTGGGAGATATAGAATCCTTGCCTTTTTTGGAAGCTATTAGACAAATGCGCATTGAAGAAGGTACATCAAACACCCTTTTCGTACATGTAACCTTAGTACCATACATTGCAGCCGCTGGAGAAATAAAAACAAAACCTACTCAGCATTCAGTTAAAGAATTACGTTCAATTGGCATTCAACCAGATTTATTATTTTGCCGATCTTTAACTAAACTAGGAGAAGAAGAATGTAAAAAAATTGCGTTATTTACTAATGTTGATATTGGAGCAGTAATTTCGCTGCCTGATGTAAAAAATGTTTACACGATCCCTTTAACTTTGAAACAACAAAATGTTGAACAAGTAATTGGCAAACAACTAGAATTGGCTTTAAATAATGGCGATTTATCAATTTGGGAGAAAATCGATTATCAAGCTAGCCATTTGAATAAAACTATAAGAATTTTTATGATTGGCAAATATGTCAATTTGGAAGACGCTTATAAATCCGTAGTAGAAGCCTTGAAACATGCAGGTTGGAAACACGAAACTAAGGTAGAAATAAAATTCATCGATGCAGAAATTCTTGAACAAGAAGGAACTGATTTATTGAAAGACGCTGATGGGATTTTAGTTCCTGGAGGATTTGGTGCACGTGGAATAGAAGGGATGATTTTAGCCGCTCGATATGCTCGTGAGCATAAAATGCCATATTTTGGTATTTGTTTAGGCATGCAAGTTGCAGTTATTGAAATTGCCAGGAATTTACTACACTTAAAAGACGCCAATAGTACAGAGTTCAATAAACATACTTCTAACCCAGTAATCGCTTGGGTTTCAGAATGGATGAAAGATGGAATGCTAGTAAAACGAAAAAATAGAGCAAATTTAGGTGGTACCATGCGTTTAGGTGAATATCGAAGCACCTTAGTTGCGGGAACAAAATTAGCTAAAATTTATAAAACTGAAAGTTTATATGAAAGATATCGTCACCGTTATGAAGTTAATAATGGATATTTATCAAAATTACAAAATTGCGGTTTGTTAGTTGCAGGATATTCAGAAGACGGGTTAGTTGCGGCCATAGAATTAAAAGATCACCCTTGGTTCATCGCAATGCAAAGTCATCCGGAATTTAGTTCTAATCCGCATGACGGCCATCCTGTATTCTACGATTTTATCAAAACAATTAATGCATTGAAATATGAAAATTATTAATTTTGAAATAGATAATCACTTACCGTTTTTTCTAATGGCTGGTCCGTGCGTAATTGAAAATGAGACTATTGCATTAGAAACAGCGTCTTATTTAAAAAATTTAACCCAAAAATTGGGTATTAATTTTATCTATAAAAGTTCTTTTGCAAAAGCTAACCGCAGCTCTATAAATAGTTTTTCTGGATTACCATTCAAATCGGCTTTAGCCATTTTAAGAAAAATTAAAGAAGAAGTAAAAGTACCGATTGTAACTGATGTTCACGAAGATACTCCGTTGGAAGAAGTAGCTGAAGTGGTCGATGTATTACAAACTCCAGCGTTTTTATGCAGACAGACTAATTTTATTCGTAGAGTATCTGCTTTAAATAAACCAGTAAATATAAAAAAAGGACAATTTTTATCCCCCTGGGAAATGCAAAATGTTGTAGAAAAAGCAGCAAACACTGGGAATAACAAAATTATGGTATGTGAGCGTGGTTTTAGCTTTGGGTATAACAACCTGGTTGTAGACATGAGATCTTTAGAAATTATGAAAAATACTGGTTGTCCAGTGATTTTTGATGGAGGACATTCTGTACAACTTCCAGGAGGTTTAGGCAATGCTTCTGGAGGAATGAGAGAATTTATTCCTGTATTAGCTCGCGCAGCAATAGCAGTTGGTATTGCAGGGTTATTTTTAGAAACTCATCCCACACCAGATAAAGCCTTGTGCGATGGTCCTAATATGTGGCCATTGTACAAAATAGAAGAACTGTTGATACAACTAAAAAAAATAGATAAAGTAATAAAGAATTATTAATTATAATAAATGGAGGGACTATGTTAAAAATTGTTAATATCAAGGGACGAGAAATTTTAGATTCTCGCGGCAATCCTACAGTGGAAGCAGAAGTTGAATTATCAAGTGGTATTGTAGGTAGAGCAGCAGTTCCTTCTGGAGCATCTACTGGTTCCAGAGAAGCATTAGAATTGAGAGATGGTGATTCTAAACGTTATTTAGGAAAAGGAGTTCTAAAAGCAGTTGGACACGTTAATCATGAAATTAAAGAAGCTTTAGTTGGACAAGATCCTTCCAACCAAAAGGCAATTGATCAATTAATGATTGACCTAGATGGCACAGAGAATAAAAGTAAATTTGGAGCTAATGCAATTCTAGCTGTTTCTATGGCTGTAGCACGAGCCATGGCTTTAGAAAACAAAGAACCTCTTTACAAACGTTTAGGCGGCAAATCTCCGTTTATTTTACCAGTACCAATGATGAATGTTTTGAATGGAGGAGCCCATGCAGAAAATAATGTAGATGTCCAAGAATTCATGATTTTACCCGTTGGCGCTCCAACTTTTGCAGAAGCTATTCGTTATGGAGCAGAAGTATTCCATACTTTGAAAAAAGTATTAAAAAAGAAAGGAATGAGCGTTGGTGTTGGTGATGAAGGTGGATTTGCCCCAGATTTAAGATCTAATCAAGAAGCTCTAGAAGACATTTGTGAAGCAATTGAACAAGCTGGTTATCGTTTAGGAGAAGATATTTGCTTAGGTTTGGATGTTGCTGCTTCTGAATTATATGAAAACGGACGTTATCATCTAAAATCTGAAAATCAAAGTTATTCTTCAGAAGAATTTGTAGATTATTTAGCTAATTGGGTTGCTCAATATCCTGCTTTGATTACAATTGAAGATGGTTTAGCAGAAGGAGATTGGCACGGATGGAAATTAATGACCGACCGTCTAGGTAAACAAATTCAAATCGTCGGAGATGATTTGTTTGTAACCAATACAAAAATTTTCAAACGAGGCATCGAAGAAGGGGTGTGTAATTCTATTTTGATCAAATTAAATCAAATTGGAACTATTACCGAAACTTTAAATGCAATTCAGATGGCAAAAGATGCTAATTATACAGCAGTAGTCTCACATCGTTCAGGAGAAACAGAAGATACTATTATTGCTGATTTAGTAGTTGCTACCGGAACTGGTCAGATTAAGACAGGCTCAGCTTGCCGAGTAGATCGTATTGCGAAATACAACCAATTGATTCGTATTGAAGAAGCATTAGGATCACAAGCTAGTTATTGCGGGAAAAAAGCTTTTCGCAACTTTAAATAAATAAGTAATTATTCTGCAAACAGCCAAAGATAAAACCTTTGGCTGATTTTTTATGAAAAAAATTATTATTGTTGTATTAATCAGTTTAGTTGTTATTTTACAGTGTCGTCTTTGGTTAAGTTCAGATGGAGTGATGGGAACTTTTCGATTAAAACAAAAATTAATAGAGCAGCAAATTAAAAATGATGAATTGATAGAAATAAATAAGCAACTACAAAGAGAAATAAACTTCATGAAAACGGAAGAAAGTAAATTAATTGAAAACCAAGCTAGAAACGAACTGGGAATGGTAAAAAAAGGAGAAATTTATTATCATGTTGTTAGATAAAATGGAGACAATTATTCCCACTAAATTGGTTGGCCCCATAACTTTAAAGGGCGAAATGACAGGTCAATTTATGGTACCATTAGCCACTTACGAGATTCCCTTATGGGCATCAGTAAAACGTGGAGCTAAAGCTACAAAAGAATCAGGAATTAACGTTACTTTAATTAAAGAGCTCATGACGCGCTCAATTTTATGTCAAGGTAAAAATGCTTATCATCTAAGTTCAATTTTGAATAATTTAAACAAACACCGGTCAACAATGGAAAATCTTGTAGCTAGCACTAGTAGGTTTTTACGTTTAGAAAACTGGCATGGAGAAATAGTAGGAAATTTGCTTTTTTTGCGTTTTGCTTTTCATACCGGTGGAGCAGCTGGGCATAATATGGTTACCAAAGGTGCACAAGCCTTACAAACTTGGTTATTAGATTATTTTTCATTAACATATGTTAGTATTTCTGGGAATTATTGTGTAGACAAAAAAAATTCAGCAATTAATGGTATTTTAGGCAGGGGTCGTTCTATTATTGCTGAAACATCCATAACTAAAGAAACGTGCCATAAAATACTTAAAGTTACTCCAGAACAGCTAGTTGCCTTAAACAATAAAAAAAATTTAGTAGGTTCCATCTTGTCTGGTGGAGTTCGCAGTGCTAATGCTCATTACGCTAACATGTTGCTCGCTTTTTACCTTGCAATGGGACAGGACGGAGCTAACGTTGTGGAAGGTTCTCAAGGCATTACCTATGTCGAATTATGCGATGACAAATTATATTTTTCAGTTAATTTACCAAACATAATTGTCGGCAGCATTGGTAATGGCAAAGAATTACCCCATGTTAAAAAACATTTCGATTTATTAAACTGCTTCAATGAAGATGCCCTACATAACTCACGATGTTTAGCATATTTAGCAGCAGCATTAGTCTTATGCGGAGAACTATCCTTATTAGCTGCTCAAATTAATCCTGGAGAATTAATCAGAAGTCACCTTTTATTAGAAAGAAGAAAGACTAACCATTAAAAAGTATTTTTTATAAAATTTGATTATCGAAAATATAAAGTATCTCAAATAGATACTTGTTTAAATCATTTTTAATTAAAATTTATATCGACAAAGAACAAACATCCATAAAAAATATCGCCTCTTGATATTAAATAATTATTTTGCTAACATTTATCCTTAATAATTACTTATTAATACTGCAAATAATTTGTAGTGTTGATTGAGGTTGATCCTATACTATTAAAGCATGGAGGTAACAAAGTGGCGATATTCGGTCCTAGAATGATGGTTGGAAGACATTATCTAAAAAAAATTCTGAATAATTTTGGATTAATAAGCAGTTTATATCCTAAGGAATATAAAGAACTGTGGGATAGTATAGCTAAAATTTCGGTATCTTGGGAAAAAGCAGCTTATGGATATTTAGCTAAAATTGGTAATTCAATTTGGAGCTTAAGGATTAATAATTTTAAAAGAGGAGAACCAAAATATACTTTATTAATAGATAAACAAGTATTATTAAGTTTTGATGCTTTACCTGTCAATTGGTTAATAGCTAGTTAATAAAATTGTTTTATAGTTTTTATTATTAGATTAATAATAAAAAGGTGAAAAAATGAAACAAATAGTGGGTTTTTCAGTGTTAGATCAAGTAGTTGGTGGTGGTAAGAAACAATGTAATTGTTGCTGTTATCGAGAACCATATATTTACGGATATGAAAGTATATATGCTGGTAAAGCAAACTCAACGGGAGATTGTGCACGTATTTGTATGACTAATCCCGCAATGTATAGTGGTTACATGAATTGTACGGCTATTAGTTATGAGTGTACAGAGTTATCTAATAAAGTTATAAAGGAAAGTATACTTTATATGAGAAATAAATACGGTTCACATTATATGCAAGAAGTAGATATTAATACTTTAAAATGAGGAAATAAGTATGACTCCGGAGAATAATGGAGTAATTAAGATTGAGGACATTATTGAAATTAATAAGTTGATTCTTCAGTATAGGGATGCGTTAACAACTGGTAATATCAATAACAACGGTGGATTCGAAGTAAAATCGGAAATATTGGGTAATTCAAATGCTACCCCCATTAACTTAATGTATAAAGGTAATAAGGTACTATATGTTTTACAACAAAAAGGAAACGTTTGTGGATTTGGATCCCAAAATAACGGAGATAAAATAAATTATTTTTTGATCAATAAAGAAGATTCACAAGAAGATGATGACAAAGCAGCACGTAATTATATAGTTAATAATGCTAATAGTGCATATCGTTGTGCCGAATTAGACTTAAAACAATACAATAAACCTCAGGATGGTATTGATGGAAAAAAAGTAGAAAGCATAAATAGTATAAGCAAGTTTAGCACCATTAACAAAAATTTATTGTGTTTATTTAATGAGTTGATTAGAACCGATGGTAGTTTAGGGATAATGGATAAATTTAGGCAAAAAGAGTTAGTTGATACTTTTTTATTAGTATGCTCAGAGTGTGCTAAAAATTCTTTGTTACATCAACAATTGATCAGTAATTTATTATATCATTACGAAGCTGAACAATACGTCATTAGCAAGGGTGAGAAATATGAGGAACCGGAATTTTCAAATGGTTTCCTTAAAGCTTTCATGACAGCAAGTGAAAATTGTAAAAATGGAGTAATTAAATACTTAAATGGCGATGATTCGACAGAATTAGACGAAATTATAAAGAGTTTTCAATTAGAGGATGAATTAGAAAGAGCTACTGGATACGATGAATCTTTTCCAAAAGAATTATTAGATCGATTAATGAAAAACGGAGACCAAATTCAAATAAGGAGACTAGAAAGAAGTGAAAGAAGGTACTTAACAAAAAAGGGTATTCGTTATGAAAATGGTAGTATTACTTCTACTAAAAAATTAAGATACCTTCTTTTAATTAAAAGCCAATATTACAAAGATTGCCAAACTTTGTTAGACTTAACCGATAAAAATATGAATGATAAAATGGACAGTAGTTTTGTTTCTAGAGTGATTAGATATCTAAATAAAAAAGATGCTCGAATAGTTAATTTAATAAAATTAAAAAAGGATAGTTTAATATCATTAATATTAAATGTAGATAGTAACTTAAAAGACGACAGTAAGGCACAAATGATCAAAGCATTGATTAATAATCAAATTTTTTCTGATTTTTTTCAAACCATGAAGCAACAATGGTCTGGTTGTAATATACAAACAACCTACAAAGAAATGAGTATGATATCTAATCTATTAGTATTAGCAACGAAAGAAAAAGACAAAAACGCTCTCAATAACTTTATTAAAAATAAAGTTGATGAAATGCTTTGTTTTATAAAAACTTTACAAGGAAACAAGCAGTACGATTTTGAGAGAAAATTAGATTGGGCTAAACAAGCAGTTGGTTTAGTAAACGATCCGAAAATTAAGGTAATATTAGATAATATAATAACCATTGCCCAAGATGCAGTTGATTCTACTACACAACGGCCAACTATCCAAGATTAAGTTAAACCTACGTAGTGAATTTACTAAATTTCCACAAAGAAATTTGCTTTGGATTGTTTATCTACTTTTTTCTAAAGATTTGATCGTTTTTGGAATTTTAGCAGTGAGTATCTTGTATCCAGTTTTAGTCACTAAAACAGTATCTTCAATTCTAATCCCTAAATTTTTCCATGGATAACCGAATTTTTCACCTAGATAAATACCTGGTTCTATTGTTAACACCATTCCGGGTTGTAACGGAATTTGGTAATCTCCAAGATCATGGACATTTAATCCTAACCAATGACCAATACTATGAATTGTAAGCTCCTTAAGTTTAATAATTTTATTTAAAATACCTAACTTTTTTAAACCTAAATAAGTTATTTTATCTGCCATTTCTTGAAGTTCTAGAAATGTAATTCCAGGTTTAATTTGTTTAATTACCGTCTGTTGGATATAAAGTACCAATTTGTACAATTTTTTCTGAGCAACGGAAAATTTTCCTGAAGCCGGATACACCCGAGTAACATCACAAGCATAATGGTTAAAACTAGCTCCAGCATCAACTAAAATTAAATCATCTTGCCTAATTTTTCGGTGATAACCTTGATAATGGAGAATTGTAGTATTTTTTCCCGAAGCAACAATAGTTTTAAATGCTTCAATACTATTTTGTTGATACAGATTTTTATTAAATAAACAACTAAGTTCTCCTTCGTAAAGATCTATTTTAGGAGATAATTGAATTTTTTTAAATGCTTGAGTAGTAATTTTAGCTGCTTGTACTAAAGAATAGATTTCAGCTTCATCTTTAATCATTCTCATCGATTTCAATAAATCTATTAATTCAATCGTAAAAAATTTATTTTTTAAATATTCTAGTAATTTTGAAAATTCTTTAGTAAAAGGATGTACCATAACAATCTTATGATTTAGATATTGATTGAAGCACAAGTCTAATTCGTTAATTAGGTAGAAATATTTAAAACCAAATTTACCAAGATAGTTTTTAGATAACTGATCTCCATTCCAAGGATTACGCGCAAAATGATCCGCAATTAAACCAAATTTTCCGTCCCAAGTTAAAAACAAACACACCGGAGTAGATATCGATAAACCTGTTAAATAATAAAAATTGCTATTAGTTTCATTATTTTCCTCAGTAGGGTAATTAGTTAATAATAAAATACTGTTAACTAGCAATTTTTTCTGGACATTTAAACGACGATTTAAATAATTTATTTTCATAAAATTTTAAAAATTTCAAATTCTTTTTTTTCAGGGCCAGGATAACTAATAGCTCCACTATAGTTTTCCGCAAGTATTAAATTCTCTGTTATTTGGGACTGAAAATTAACATTGGGAGAAAAAATCCCTGCTCCACGACTTTTTACTTCAGCTTCTTTACGAGTCCATTCTGCATAAAATTCTTTTAAAGTAAAGGCTTTAAAATTAAATCGTTTAGCAATTTGCTTCCAATTTTTTCTAGGAAAATTAACTTCCAAATCAATACCAACTTCAATATTTTTAGCAAAAATTAAACCAACCTTTCTAAACGTATGAGTTATGTTAAATTTAATTCTGTTTTCAGTAAACAATTTTCCATGAACTGTTCTCTCTAACGGTTCATTAACGCCATATCGCAACAAAAAATAATACAAAGCTCCTCTAGCTATACGACGTTCACCTTTCAAATAAAAATCCTGTGATTTTAAAAAAGATTCAAAAAATACTCTAGCCTCTGCCACATCATTGATCAACCAGATTACCAATTTATTCTGCTGCAAAACAGAAATATCCCCAGATTTTTTTAAAATATTTCCTATATTCACTTGTTTGAGTGTAACGTTTATATCTGAAAAATCAATTAAATTTTATAATCTATATTGCATTTTATCCAAGTCTAATATTATAATTATTCTTAATTTGTATAGTTGGAGATTGCCTTGTGAGAAAAACAGATTGTATTTTTTGTAAAATTATTGAAGGAGGAACACCTGCAGAAATTATCTATCGTGACGAAACAGTTGTTGTTTTTAACGATGTACGTCCTAGAGCTCCAGTACACAAATTGATTGTACCTATTTACCATATAGCCACTTTAAATGATATTCAGGATAAAGAAGGGGAACTTTTATTAGGGCACATGATGTTAGTAGCAAAAAAAATTGCTAACGAGTATGGTATTGATGAAGATGGTTATAGATTGATACTAAATTGTAATGACAACGGTGGTCAAGAAATTTACCATTTACATATACATTTACTCGGAGGGCGTAAATTATTTAACTAGTATAATTTAAAATTTAAGGAGGAATCAATATGCCATTAGTAACAACAAAAAAAATGTTTGAGGCAGCTTATAAAGGTAAATATGCAATAGGAGCGTTTAATGTAAATAATATGGAGATTATTCAGGGAATTACTGAAGCTGCACAAGAATTGAAATCACCGATAATTTTGCAAGTATCATCAGGCGCAAGAAAGTACGCTAATCATGTATATTTAACAAAATTAGTAGAAGCAGCTCTACTGTCTACAGATTTACCTATTTGCCTGCACTTAGATCACGGGGATTCTTTTGAGTTGTGTAAAGAATGTATTGATGGTGGCTTTACTTCAGTCATGATTGACGGATCCCATCTTGACTTTGAAGAAAATATTCGTTTAACTAAGCAAGTTGTAGATTACGCACATGATCGCGGAGTAGTTGTTGAAGGAGAACTAGGACGACTAGCCGGTATTGAAGATGAAGTTAATGTCGAAGAAAAAGACGCATGTTACACAGATCCGGATGAAGTAGAAGAGTTTGTTGCCCGTACTAATGTCGATTCTTTAGCTATCGCTATTGGTACTAGCCATGGTGCTTATAAGTTTAAAGGAGAACCTAAATTACGCTTAGACATCTTGGAAGAAATCGGTAACCGAATTCCTGATTTTCCTATTGTATTGCATGGTGCTTCTTCGGTAATTCCTGAATATGTAGAGAAAATTAATAAGTACGGAGGTTCTCTTCCTGGAACGCGTGGTGTTCCAGAAGAATTATTAAGGCAAGCTGCTCAGTTAGCTGTATGTAAAATTAATATTGATTCTGATTTACGGTTAGCAATGACTGCATCGGTTAGGGAATTTTTAATTAATAATCCCGCTGGTTTTGATCCTAGAGGATATTTAAAACTAGCCAGGGAAGAAATTAAATCCGTGGTTAAACGTAAAATTTTAAATATCCTTGGAAGCGCAAACAAACTTTAAAAGAAACGTAAAAACAATGAATAAAATCATTAAAAATCTTACCAGTTGGTTTGGAATACCACGTTATAGAGTAGCTATAGGTCTTAATAAAGATAGTTGTTCTTTCGTGGTATATTCGTTAACCACAGAAGGATGTAATGTTGGCAAAACTAAAACTTTTAATTTTCAGTCTAAGAACAATATCTATGTTGAATTTGAACATGAGTTAAGTGCTTTTGTAAAAGAAAATCATCTAAACAAAGCCGCATGCGACATTGTCCTGAATTCGGATTGGTATAGACTATTTTTACAAGTTATACCTCCTCAAATTAACAAAGCTGAAGCTGGTAATTTTTTACGATTTCAAGTTAAGGATTTAGTTGATATCCCTGTTGAAGATATTTCTGTTGAAGAATTGTTTATCAATGGAGAATACGGACAAGAAAAGAAAGAGTATGTTGTTGTTACTGATCGTAAAGTTATGCAACGTTTAGCTAATTGTATTGGTAATAGCGAACTAAATTTGATTAGCGCTAACATCCGAGAATATATTATGGCAAGTACAGGTAATTCAGAACGAAAAAATACTTGTGTACAGATTGCCTTAGACAATGATGATTGTACTTTAGTCATTGCTAAAAATGGAAAGATTTGTTTTACTCGTAATTTTTTTATGAGTGAACACGAAGAATATTTTTTAATTGAAGAAATTAGGAAATCATTAAATATTGGATCTTCTCTATTAAAAGAAGAAATTAAAAGTTTGGATATTTTTCCTAATACAATTTTTACTAACATTCAGTGGTTGAAAATTAGTCAAGAATTAGGGTATGAAGCTAGATTTATTGATTTACTAAAAGATGTAAACTTTAAAAAGCATGTAAAAATATTTTCTGAAGTAGATTATAAGCCACATTGGACAGCATTAGGCATGGTTTATCAATTGGCAATTCAAGAAATGGGTAAAGTTAAATGAATAAGATTAATTTGCTAAAAGACGTTAAACTTTTTTACTGGCCATGGTTGGATTTGGTTATGGTACTTAAATTAGGTTTGAGTTTTTTAATACTACTTTTAACTGTTAGTACGATTAATTTTGCATGGATGACAGTTAGTAAAATTCATTTCGAAAATCTTGCTCAAGCTAACCGTGTTTTGAAAGCTAAAGTTGCTAATTATGAAACGAATTACGAATTTATTTCTGAAAAAAATTTTACCAAGGCTAAGACAAATTTCATGCTTGATTTTCTCACATTTTTCGCTAAAACTATTCCCAGTGGTGTTTGGTTAACTAACTTTAGTCTCTCAGAATTAGACGGTGATAATGACGTTGTTTTACAAGGAAAGGCTTATCGTCCAGAGCAAATAGCAAAGTTATTAAATTTATACGATGAAAATAGTTTTTTCATAAAGAAAGAACTAAAAGTTATTAAAGAAAATAGAGGTAAAGATAATATTATTAATTTTATATTAAGCACCGATAAGCAATCGATACAAAATTTATAAAAACGGATTAAATATTATGCATAAAAGTAAAATAGAATTATTAGAGAAATTTCAAAAATTTAGGGTAATTTTTGATCATTCAAAATCATCAGTTAGGTATTTTACTTTATTCGTTGTATTGTTTATTGTTTTTTACACTTGGAAAATATTTATAGGAACTGATTTAAGTGATAGAAAAACTTTAAAAAAATATGAAACTTTAAATCAACAACTAACTAAGAAAGTTGAACAGTTCGAACAATATATTAAAGACGGTAAATTAATTAAGCTAGACGCAAGTAGAATTAATAAAAAGAATAATTACAATTCCACCGAAAAGGTTTTAAAACGCATAAATCAAGTTATTCGTGGTATCGATGAATTTCAAATGCAACAAGTTACTGTTACAGATTACGACGATAATATTAATGGTGTTCAAATCAAAGTAAAAGGTGGCTATTTCCCTTTATTAGGTTTTATTAAATCTATTGTTGAAGATAATTTACCAATAGAAATCAGTAAACTTAAATACGAAATAGTTAATTATCCAGAAGCAAATATTGATATTTATCTAAAAATTAAAGAGACAAAGGATAAAAAATGAAAAAGATAATTTTAATCTTATATTTTTTGATCAGCGGAACTTCATGTGCTGATGAAACATTGAGAGACCCAATGATGCCTGGCGGATTTGGTAATAATGGGGAAAGTGAATTTTTAGATAATAAAGGTTGTGCTTCGGAAAAAATTTGCCGTGGTCATTTGAAAATGATTGTATGGAAAAAAAATTCCAAAGATTCGTGGGTATTATTAGGAAATAAAAAAGTTAAGGAAGGAGATTATATTTTTGGTAATTTTTTATTAACATCTATTAATCACGAAGGTATCCATTTTAAAGATCAAGATGATAATGAATATTATTTAGTTATTAGTAAAGAACATGATATTAAATCCAGCAGTAACAAAGGAGATGGTAATGAATAAAACAAAATATTTAATGGTTATGATCGCAGTTTTATTAAACGGTTGTACTCGTAATGTAAGTCATCATGAAATAGTAAGAACTAATGTAAATGATTCCATCATTAATAGTATTGAAACCAATAATCGCTTGAAAACAAAAAAATCAAGTATGGCTTTGCCCAGTAAAGTTAGCGACCTAATGAAAGTACATTTTGGAGAAAATTTAGGTTTAAGGAAGGAAAATATAGCAATTGAACCTAAGTTTGATATAATTGTTAATGAAGTAGAAGCTAAAGATTTTTTCTTGGGATTAATAAAAGATACTAATTGTAACGTAATTGTAGATAAAAGCGTTGAGGGTTTTGTATCTTTAAATATGAATAATGTAACAATAAAACAGGTTTTAGAGGCAGTACGCGATAGTTACGGATATGAATACAATATAACCGATTATGGCTATTATATTTACGGACAAAAATTAATTAGCAAAGTATACAATGTAAATTATATTAATTTATCTCGACATGGTTTAACAACCATTAGCGGTATTAATGCGTCTCAAGTTAGTGATAAAGGTCCAGTTGATGGCTCTAGTAGTAATGTTGTTGAAGTAGATAAAATTGTCTCTACCATCCAACAAGAACAACCGTTTTGGACAGCATTAGAAGCTAACGTAAAAGCAATTGTAGGCATTAAAGATAGTAAAAATAATTTCGAGACAGAAAAATCGGTAGTAGTTAATGCCAACACTAATACTGTAGTAGTAAGAGCGTATCCATATGAACAAAGATTAGTTGAGCAATATTTAAAGGAAGTAGAAGAAGTTTTACAAAGACAAGTGGTTATTGAAGCTAAAATAGTAGAAGTTGAGTTGAAAGATAAATTTCAAACTGGTATTAAATGGGGAGTACAATTTGGCAGAACCTTAAGTGACGGTACCAAAGCTGTAAATTTCAATAAAAATAATGTTGATACTTATGGTAGTGATTTATTAGCTAATAATGCGAGTATAGGATCATTTAGCGGTGTCTTTGGCAGTTTTAGTGCTTCTTTAGATTTACTGAATGCTTATGGTAATGTCAACGTTTTATCTAATCCACGAATAACTACTCTAAATAACCAAAAAGCAGTTATCAAGATAGGAGAAGAAAATTATTATGCAATAGGTGTGCAAGATACTTCTACTTCAACAGCAACAGGTACTGAAAACCGCAATAAAGTAGAATTAAAAGTATTTTTTTCAGGAATTTCGTTAGATGTTATTCCGCAAATAGATAAAGATGATAATATCATCTTACATATTCATCCAGCTATTTGTGAAGTTGCTGAAAATAAATTATCTATGAAAGTTGCCAATAAAGATACACAGATACCTACTGCGCGTAATAAAATTAAGGAATCTGATTCAGTAGTACGAGCTAGAAATGGAGAAGTCATTGTTATCGGGGGATTAATGGAAACTTATAGTAAAATGTATAAAGATAGTATACCGGTATTCGATAAAATTCCGCTGATAGGGGAAGCAATTAAAAACCGTGATCAAGCAGCAAAAAAATACGAAATGGTATTTCTATTAAAACCTACGATTGTAAAAAAAGTAGAAGATTGGAATCAAGAATTAAAGGTTATATCTGAAAGAGTAAAAAAAATTAATAAGGAACGTTTTACTTATGATTTCGAATCTTCTGCTACTCGTAGTAATCAATATCAGGTAAAATCATCTAAAGTAGTTAGATAGTGTGAGTTTCTATCATGTATTTGGGTTACTTTGGTTTTTCAGAATTACCTTTCGATATTACTCCAGGGGTTAAGTATTTTTGTGAAGTTAATAATCAAGAAGATGTATTTTTTGAAATAGTAAAGTATTTAGAAAGAGGAGAATGGTTTCTAACTGTTACAGGTGAAGTTGGGACAGGTAAGACGTTGTTGTGCAATCGCTTGCTAGACATTTTAGATCAAAAGAAAGAACTGTTTACTTCAGTCTATTTATCTGGTTATTTTCATGACGTATTATCGTTATATAAAACTTTAGCTCAAGAATTAAATGCTATAGATTTAGAAAATAAAGATTCCTTTACTATTTTAAATTTAATCAATGAACATTTAATTCAAGAATACCAATGTGGCAAGCAAGTAATAATAATTTTAGATGAAGCCCAAAGTTGTAGCAACGACATTTTAGATGGAATTAGGTTAATTAGTAATTTAGAAACCGGTTCTCATAAATTGGTACAAATTATTTTGGTGGGACAACCGGAATTAAAAGATAGACTAGATACCTATTCATTGCGTCAACTTAAAGAGCGAATCGTAGCTAATTTTACTTTAGATAAAATTTATAATTTCGATTTCTTTAAACATTACTTAAAAGGACGCTTAAGAGTAGCTGGATATTTAGGAAATTTGAATGATTTATTTACTGATAAAGCATTAAAAAAGCTTTGGATAGCAAGTGAAGGAATTCCACGAAGAGTAAACATGTTAGCTCATCGTATGCTGTTAGAAACATATGTTTCTCGCAAAAAAATTTGTGATTGTAAAATTTTTAATAAAATAAACGTAAAAAGAAAGAATAATTTGTTTACTAATTGGTGGTATAATTTAAAAAATAAGTGGAGATAGCATGAGTTTTAAATATAATCGTTTGAAAGAAGCGGAACTTAAAGCTATGAAAAAAAGAAATGGTAATTTCGACAGAAGCAATGAAAGTAGTCTTCAACGTGAAGAAGTAACATCAAGTAATATTAAGTTTAGATTAAATATTTTTCTAATCATTCTATTAGTAATCGCTTTTTTTCTAATAGCAGCTATTTGTAAATTTATGAACAATAAATTCATTGTTATGCCAATCAATTCAAAAATCATGCAAAAACATAATGAAACAGCTTCCACTAATAAAAATGATAGTAGATCAACCGTTAATGAATCAAATAAAAAGAAACGCGTAGAGATATTTGAAGAAAACAAACAAACATTAAAAATTAAAAGTGATGAAACGATAAATTGGCAACAAATTGATTCACAAACATTAAAAGTAAGTTTCAAGCCAAGCATGGAAGTAATATTTCCTGATTCTAAAAATATTGATTTTCAGTTCGCTGACGCCGATAATCAAATAGTAATAACAATACAAAATCAACGCAGTATCCATCAAATACTAGAAGATTCACCTTATGATTTACGTATTCTATTGATCAATAATACAAGTAACATGGAAAAAATATCAATTCCATTAACTAAAGAAGAAAGACGTTTGTTAGAATCTCAAAAAATAGCAAATTTATTGGATAATCAAAAAATCGAAGAAGCAATTACGGCTCTATACCAATTTATTGCAGAATACCCAAATGAAAAAGAAGAACGAGAAGAATTAATAGAACTCCTGTTAAAAACAGGAAATTTACTAAAAGCTAATTATATCCTTAATGAAGGGCTAAAAATTTTTCCTAAAGATTTAAACTTAAACAAGTTAAAAGTTCAATGGTATTTAGTTAAAGGAGAACAAAAATTTGCTTTACAACATTTAAAAGAACTATCTAAACATAAAGATTGTGATCAAGAGATCTTAGCTTTATTGGCTAGTGTTGCATATCAAAATGAAGAATATGAATTAGCAGAAAAAAATTACCGTTCTTTACTTGATCAAGATGTAAACAATCTAGCATGGTGGATTGGATTAGGATTAAGTTTAGATATGCAAGGAAAAGAACAAGCAGCTAAAAGTGTTTATCAAAAGATAGATACTGAAGGATTAGATAATGAAATTAGAAAATTTATAAATTCTAAATTAGGGAAATAATAATGTATAATAATAGCAAAATTGTTAATTTAGACGATTATCCTATTGAACAAAAATGGGTAGCTTGTTTATCAGAAAAACAAGCTAGAAAATTTGAAGCTTTAGTATTATCCGAAGAGCAAAATAAGTTAGTTTTAGGGATGGTTAACCCTGATAATTTGCTTTGGATTGATGAATTATCGAGAATTTTAAAACGCCCTTTGCGTTTAGTAAAAATTGATAAAAATGATTTTTTAGAAAGATGCGCACAAATATATATACAAAATGATGCCTTAAATGATTCATTAATTGCTTATGCAGATAAATTAGCACTAGAATTAAATAATCCTCGCAGCAACACAATACAAGAAAATGAACCAGCAGTAATACAGTTATTAGGGGTTATTTTTGAAAGCGCTTTACAAAGTGGCGCTTCTGATATCCACATCGAACCTACAGAGACTTTGTTAAGAATTCGTTTAAGAGTAGATGGAAATTTACAGGAGCAAGTTATTCCTTTAAATGGAAAAAATGGTATTGTAGCAGCACTTACCCAACGCTTAAAATTGATGGCCCATTTAAATATTTCTGAAAAACGTTTACCTCAAGATGGGCGTTTTGATCTAGAAATAAAAGAGGTAAAGTTTGCAGTGAGATTATCTACTTTGCCTATTCAATGGGGAGAAAGTATCGTAATGCGTATTTTACGCAAAAATAATCGTGCTTTAAACCTAGATTGTTCTGGTATGTCAGAACAAATGTTAAAAGATTTTCGATCTTTAATTCGCTCACCTAATGGGATAATTTTAGTAACTGGACCAACAGGTAGCGGAAAAACCACTACGCTATATGGAGCTCTGTCGGAAATTAGCGATGTTACTAAAAATATTATTACAATTGAAGACCC
The DNA here is from genome assembly GCA_045580225.1 of Gammaproteobacteria bacterium. Taxonomy (GTDB): domain Bacteria; phylum Pseudomonadota; class Gammaproteobacteria; order UBA9339; family UBA9339; genus CAUUCF01. The sequence goes on from JAZNNJ010000014.1 coordinate 25,436, forward strand.
TATCGAGTATGAATTAGAAAGAGCAAATCAAGTACAAATAAACTCTAAGATTGGTTTAACGTTTGCTGAAGCATTACGCTCTGTTTTACGACAAGATCCTGATATCATTCTTATCGGAGAAATTAGAGACCAAGAAACAGCAGAAATTGCTTTACGATCAGCTTTAACTGGACATACTGTTTTCTCTACACTACATACTAATGATGCCGCTGGAGTAGCTGAACGTTTAATTGATATGGGATTAGAACCTTATTTAGTAGCTGCAGCACTTCGCGGAGCTTTAGCTCAACGCCTAGTGCGTACAGTATGTTCTGAATGTATAGAAGAATATGTTCCATCAGATAGAGAACGTATTTTTTTTGAAGGAGTATTGGGAGAAGAATTTTACAAACACCATTATGTAAAAGGAAAAGGATGTAGGCACTGTAGAAATACAGGATATAAAGGTATGAAGGGCGTTTATGAAATGTTAGTATTAGACGATGAATTGCGTAATGCATTAAAGAATGGTGGTTCTGAATTTAATGAAGCTTTGAATGACCGACCGGAACGCAGTTCTTTATTCAAAAGCGCATTTGAATTAGCTACTAAACAAATAATTCCATTAGATGAAGTATTAAAAATTGTAGGGGCTTAATAATAATGAGTATGTATCATTATCGTGGCAAAAATTTAAATGGTAGAATTGTATCAGGTACAGTAGAAGAAGATTCAATTTCTGCAGTAATAGATTTCTTAGGAAAAAAGGGTATTTTTCCTTTAGATATTCAAGAAAAAAAACATAATTCTTCTCGCATGCAAATAAAGCAATGGATAAAAAAATTCGAGTTATTAACAACTAAGGTTTTATTAGAAGAAGTACAACATTTTTGTTTTCAATTATCAATCCTGTTAGAAGCTGGAGTTCCTTTAATTAATGCTCTTAATAAATTATCATTAACCGAAGATAACTTGCGTTTAAAACTTATAATCAGTGATATTGCAAATGAAGTTTCTAATGGTAATTCTTTATCAGCAGCTTTTAGTCGCTATCCTAATGTTTTTCCCGAATTGATCGTACCAATGGTTCGTATTGGAGAAAATACTGGTCGTTTAGGAAAAGTACTAGGTTATTTAGCTTTATTTATAGATAAGCAAGTAATTAACCGTAAACGTCTCCGGAAAGCTCTTAGTTACCCAATTTTTGTTTTGTTGTTTGCTGTTGGTGCTACTATTGCTTTATGTTATTGGGTAGTTCCCAAATTTAGCGCTATGTTTATTGGATTAGGAGTTGAATTACCTAAAGTTACAATATTGCTATTAAGTTTTTCTAATTTCCTTACTAAATATATCGGATGGTTATTTTTAGGAACATTAGGAATGATTATTAGTTATAAAAAGCTCATTAGAATTCCTACTATTCGATTAAAAAAAGATCAATTGTGTTTAAAAATACCCATTTTTAATAAATTAATTGTTCAAGCAATTATTTCTCAATTTTCTTGGACTTTAGGATTGATGATAAAATCGGGAGTACCGTTATTAAACGCATTAGCAAGTACGGCTGACGTCTTATCAAATAAATATATCGGTTCACAATTAATGGATGTACGTGCTGCCTTAGAAAGAGGTGAAAGTTTCAGCCAAAATATTGCCGATCGTAAATTATTCACCCCTATTGCCGACCAAATGTTAGAAATTGCTGAGGAAAGTCAACAATTAGACACTATGTTAACTGAATTGGCTGATATTTATGACCGTGAATTAAGTTATACTACTGATAAAATTACTTTCTTAATAGAACCGTTGCTTATGGTTATAATTGGTGGTGTAGTTATGGTAATGGTACTCGGTATTTATTTTCCGATGTGGGATGTTATTAAAGCAGTTCAATAGTGAGCAATATCAATTTCATTATTCAATCTGATTTCAGCTTAACTCTAGCTCAGAACGATGCTGTAAATTCATTAGAAAAAAATATTACCCAAGAAAAATTATCCAAACAAATTTTACTTGGAGTTACAGGCTGTGGGAAAACTTTTGTTATGGCAAATACAATTGCTCGTCTTCAAAAACCAACCCTTATAATTGCGCACAATAAAATTTTAGCAGCACAATTATATGAAGAAATGAAAAAGTTTTTTCCAACCAATAAAGTTGAATATTTCGTATCTTACTATGATTTTTATCAACCAGAAGCATATTTACCATACTCAGATATTTATATTGAAAAAAATGCTTCTATTAATGAATATATTGAAAGATTAAGGTTATCAGCAACAAAATCTCTGACAGAAAGAAAAGATGTCATTGTAGTAGCCTCGGTTTCGGCTATTTACGGTTTAGGTGATCCAGAAAATTATCAAGCAATGGTTTTAAGTTTATTTGTAGGTCAAGAGATAAATTTAACCAATTTAATCAAAGAATTAGTTATCTTAAGATATGAACCCAAAGATGAATTTGCTCGAGGAAGTTTCAGAGTTAGAGGTAGAAAATTAGATATTTTCCCTGCTGAAGAAGATAAGCTGGCCGTAGCTATTTTATTCAATGACGAACGCATCGAAAAAATTGAATTCTTCGATGCTTTAACTAATCATAAGGAAAGAGAAGTATATAGCGTACGCATTTATCCAACTAATCATTATACCGTTCAAAAACAAGCAATAGAAGAGGCTTCTTTACTTATTAAAAAAGACCTAGAACAACAGTTAGATTTTTTTAAGAAAAGAAATGAAATAAACTATGCTGAGCGTTTAGAAAAACGGGTAAATTACGATCTTGAAATGTTAAATGAAATGGGATACTGCAATGGAATTGAAAATTATTCTCGTTATTTTTCTAAGCGTTTACCTGGTGAACCACCTCCAACTTTACTAGATTATTTGCCAAAAGATGGATTAATAATTTTAGATGAATCTCACGTAACTATACCGCAAATTAGAAGCATGTATCATGGAGATTATTCTAGAAAGACAACCTTAGTAAACTACGGTTTTAGATTGCCAGCTGCTTTTGACAATCGTCCATTAACATTTGAAGAGTTTGAAAATAGGGCAAAACTAGTAATTTATTCTTCAGCAACTCCGGGAGAATATGAGAAAAATAGGACAGAAAAAATAGTAGAATTATTAGTACGTCCTACTGCTATTCCTGATCCTGAAGTATTTATTTGTCCAGCAAATACTCAAATTGAAGATTTATTCGAGCGTATACAAAACCAAATAAAATTAGAACAGCGTATTTTAGTAACAACTTTAACTAAAAAAATGGCTGAAAGAATATCTGAATTCTTAGAAGAAAAGCACATAAAAACTCGTTATCTGCATTCTGAAATTTTAACGTTAGAAAGGGTAGAAATTTTGCGTGATTTACGTTTAGGTAAATTTGATGTACTAGTTGGTATTAACTTGCTTAGAGAAGGTTTGGATCTACCAGAAGTTGGATTAGTAGCAATTTTAGATGCTGATAAAGAGGGATTTTTACGCTCAACTACTGCTTTAATTCAAACTAGTGGTCGAGCCGCTAGAAATCCAAATGGTCAAGTAGTAATGTATGCTGATCACGTTACTGGAGCAATGCAACAAGCAATAGCCGAAATGACACGCAGACGTAAAGAACAATTACTTTACAATCAAAAACATTCTTTAACTCCAACTGTAATTCGACGAAGTTTAATCGATTCTCCTGTTAGTACAATAATAGATCTAAAATCTAACCAGAAATTAACAAATAAAATGGAAGACAATTGGTTAACCGATGCTAGTGCTTTAGAAAAAAAAGTAAAAAAACTTGAAAAAATGATGTATAAAGCAGCAAAGGCGTTAGAATTTGAAAAAGCAGCCCAAATTCGTGATCAAATAGCAAGCATATTAAACAATCTAAATCAAGTCTAAATCAATTAACTCTAGGTTGTATTAAAATAATAACTATTTACAATATTCTATATATTCACGCTCAATCTTTATTAATGATAATTTAAAAAACATTTGATTAATTAATAACAATATTATATTATCAAATAGTTATGATAACTTTTATGGAGTTAATATGCAAAATACAGATCCTCCTATTATTAATAAAATTAATGAAAAATTGCGTAATGATGATGCTAATGGTTTAGTAAATTTAATCGCTGGTAATAGTGATTATTATATAGAATTTAATTTAGGTTATAGACCTATAAACCATCCAGTAGCAGGCCGTGTCTTTAATCACGCAGTTTTCAGCATAATGCGTCCTAAAGAAGATCATACAATACGCGTATTTGGTCTATCAAAGATAGGAAATAGTATGTGTTTAGCATTAGACCAAACCAATTTACCAATAACATTTCTAAATTCAGGAGTAAAACTTACTAGAGATGACGCTAGATACTTAATTGACAAAATTATGAAAAAATGTCAGGATGTAAAGTATAATGTTCTTTTAGAAAATTGTTTTACACCTATTTACTCAGCATTAGGTGAAGTAGCAGAACGGATGAATAGAGGTGCAAATACAAAATATAAAACAGATTTTTTAACATTTGTAAAACATGTACAAAGAAAGATTTCCGAGATTAATCTTGGAGCGGGGACGACATACAGTAGGCCAATCGTCGGACCACATACTAATTAAGAAGAGGTAATAAATTATGATATATAAACTTAAAGTAAGCGAAATGGATGTTGTTGCAGGAAACAATGGTACCAAGATTGCGATTAACATTATATGTGGTGCTGCGATATTTGTTGGTAGTCTAATAAGTTTAAGGGGAGTATTTTACGCTGGAGTAAAAATATTCGGAACTAATGCAATATCCTGTAATCCTATTATGAAAGAACTAATTTTTGGTACAGGTATTACTTTAATGGGAACGATAGGAATAATTATAAATAACACGTAATTTCTATAAATTATTGTTATGAACTTCCCCAAAGATAATCTCATCTTTGGGGGAATTAAAGTATAGGTATGTAGGCATTTGCTTGAAACGTAATCACGACAGAATATTATCAAAAACTACTAAGGGTTAAACTGTCACTTCTTTTCGACCGAATGTTTGTTAAACACTTTTACTTAGCTTCAAATAAAGCCAATTTTTGTATATTTTGGCAACTCCAAGTTTTTACACGAAATCTCTACCACAGAATTTTTTAGCTAACAAAATTGAATGTATCTTCTTTTCTAAAATAAAATCAGTTTATTCTACTTAGGTATTTGTACATTATTTTGCTTAAATGCATTTTAAACTGCTTCTTCGACAATAGTTATTATATTATTTAGTATTTTTTTAATTTCTGGATCATTTACTAAACCAACTGCTTGTTTAGCCCAATTGACTTGTTGCTCAAAATTATTATTAGATTTATCTTGTTTTGTAGCTTTACTTATTGCTTTTTGAACGATTTTAATTATATTATCGATTTTTTGATTAATTAATTTTGCAAAATTACAATCTTGATTACAAATTACCAGTTTTGCAGCATCTAACAAATCAGCAAAATCATTCTGATTTTCTGCACTATAACTTCTAAGTTTTTATGCATCAATAACATTAAAGTTGATTTTATAATTTGTTTCTATAGCATTTAGCATTTTTAATCTATCATATAATTTGTTAAAGTAACACATTTCTACTGCAATATTGCCTTCCTTTTTTTCAAAACGAAAATCTACAACTGGTAATTTATTAACACATTATATTAACCTACTTCTTTCATAATCAATTACAGCAATTTTATCACAACGATCCCATCGTTGCTTCATCTTGTCTAGCATATGGAACATTAATTTATTACCTCTAAATTTTATCAAGCTACCTAATTCCGAATTTTCAATATCACTATTTTTTAAATTTGCATAATTAATTATTCTGGAGATAAATTCCTCATTTATTTTTTCTCCTATATTTTCATCGGTTAATTCTAACGGAGTTTGACAATACTTGTAATATTAGCTACTGATTAAACTTTCGTACTTTCCTTTATCATCAAAGATTCTTTAACCTCACCATACCCTTTTGCTCTATCCAATCATTCTTTTATTGAACATTTATCCATGATTTTAGAAAATTTTTGCAAATTATTACTTAAGTAGCCAATTTCTCCATTATCACAATTTTGAGCGGCTGTTATAAAAATTTCTTCTAAATCTATTGCTCTTAATTTATTTGAACATATCAAGTTAATAATTAATAGCTTATGCAATAAAGAATTCTTGGCACATTCTGAATAAACTATTAAGAAAGCTGTGATTTTGATATTTAAAATTTTCACTATCATTACTAACAAATAAACTACTAAGATATTTACTTAGAACGTTAATATTTCTAAAAATTTACTCTGCCGGTAATTTTGCATAACGCCTATATTCAGAATTCAATAAAAAACTAATTCTTTCGATTTTTATATTAATTCCATTTATATTATCAAAATTTGATTTTCGTTTTTGTTGTTTTACTAAACCTAATTCTCGTAATTTATCTCGGTATTCTTGCTTAATTTCTATTTCTTTAATATCTTGAACGTTATCCAGTACTAAATTATCCGTGAATTTTAAACATATAATTTTAATAAAAAAATTTGGCTGCAATAACATCAGCTTCAGATTCAGATTTTAAATCGTTATTTATATCACCAATATAGATAAGTTCTTTATTACCCTTAAGAAATCCATATATATTACCATATACATGTACGACATGAATTTTTTCACAATTATACTCAATCTCAAAAAAACCAGTTTCATCTTTTGGTAAAGTATCTTTTATCTTGAAACCGCTGTTAATTAATCTTATTAGTAGTTAATTGTCCCCTATACTGAAGAATTAATCTATTAATTTCAACTATATCTTCCAATTTCACACTTACTTCGTCATTTTAAAGTATTAATATTTACTTCTTTCATATAGTGTAAACCATATCTATTTCTCATATAAAGTACTACACCTGCTAATTACTAGTCAGATAAACCACATCAATCATGAATACCAATAATACAATTCATAAAACCACTATATGTAGTGGGATTAGTCATACAAATACGCGTACAATCCCCAGTTGATTTTGCTTTACCAGTATATATACTTTTGTATCCGTAAATGTACAGTTCTCGATATCAACAACAATTACATTGCTTCTTACCACCAACTACTTAATCCAATACTGAAAAACCTACTATCTGTTTCATTTTTTCACCTTTTTATTATTAACCTAATAAAATTCAAAAAATAAAAAAGTAATTTGATTTAAAACACTAATCAGTTTATCTTACTTAGAGTACATTTAAAAGCTATATCAATTTTAGACGTTATGAGTAAAAAGAAATATCCAAAAATAAACCGAAACCAACACTCTCATAGAACCAATAACATCATTACATATTGTAAATTTTTTTTAGTCAGTGCTTTAACAATTTTCTGGTATCTAAGTTTATTTAGTTACTGTTCAGAAGATAATGCATGGTTTTTTGTATCCAATAATATTAATATCGGTAATCTAGGTAATTTTATTGGCGCATGGGTAAGCGATCTATCTTTCTGTTTCCTGGGATATTTTGCTTATTTACTACCAGGTTTAGTATGCTATCTGGTATTTATATCTTGCTTTAAACTTGAAGAAGCAATCAATATAAAAATTATTGGTTTATTATGTTTTGGAATAGCTTCACTCATAAGTAGTGAAAGTTATTTACCCTCTGCTTTCATGCCTGTATCTTCGGGAGGAATTTGGGGACATTGTTTAAAAAATTACCTTTTGTATTATCTTGGTAATATAGGTATGCAAATTTTATTATTTACTCTATTTTTTATTGGTTTAACTGGTTTATTTGGACCAAAATGGCTAAAATTAATCGATTATACTGGCAACTTAACTTTATGGTGCTTTAAATACCTTTCTTTTAAGAAAAAATCATTGGATACAGAAGATCAAGAAATACCCAAAAATAATAAAGACATTCCCAAAAACAATACAAAAATAAAAAGAAATCAAGTTATTAAAACTGTTCGACCATCTACAACTCACTGGACTTTTCCTCCTGTTGATCTATTAGACCCTCCCAACAAAAAGTCAACTAAAGAACTCACCGAAAAAGATCTAGATAAAATGTCTCGTAATGTAGAATTACGTTTACGTGATTTTGGAATCAATGTCAAAGTAGTTGGAGCCCATACTGGACCAGTAGTTACTAGATTTGAATTAGAATTAGCAGCAGGTACCAAAGTAAGTCGTATTAGCACTTTATCTAAAGATTTAGCCAGATCTTTATCTGTCCCTAGCGTTCGAATTGTAGAAGTTATTCCTGGCAAACCAGTAGTAGGCTTAGAACTACCCAATCCCCAACGAGAAATAGTACGTTTAAGAGAAATTATCGCTTCTGAAACTTATGAACAATCTAAAGCCCCTCTAACTCTAGCTTTAGGTAAAGATATTAGCGGATATCCAGTAATTGTTGATTTAGCTAAAATGCCACATTTACTAGTAGCAGGGACTACTGGTTCCGGAAAATCGGTATGCGTTAACGCTTTAATTATAAGCTTGTTATATAAATATACCCCCCAAGAATTAAAAATTCTGCTGGTAGACCCAAAGATGTTAGAACTTTCAGTATACGCTGATATTCCTCATTTATTAGTACCAGTAATTACTAATATGAAAGAGGTACCGTCAGTATTTCACTGGTGTATTCTGGAAATGGAAAAACGTTACCGTCTTATGTCAGAATTAGGAGTAAGAAACCTATCTGGATATAACCTCAAAATACGTGAAGCACAAAAAAATAATAAACCTATTATTAATCCGATAAAAACTAATAATAATAATAATGATACTGAACCTGAATATCTAACAGAATTACCCTATTTGGTATTAGTTGCAGATGAATATGCAGATATGATGATGGTTGTAGGCAAAAAAATCGAAGAATTAATTGCTCGTTTAGCTCAAAAAGCTAGGGCAGCTGGTATTCATTTAATATTAGCTACCCAACGTCCATCAGTAGATGTTGTAACGGGCTTAATTAAGGCTAATATTCCTTCACGCATTGCTTTCCAAGTATCATCCAAGATAGATTCGCGTACTATTTTAGATCAATCAGGTGCTGAACAATTGTTAGGTTACGGAGATATGTTATACTTAGCGCCAGGTTCAGGAGTACCCATTAGGGTACATGGAGCTTTTGTAAGCGATGATGAAGTTCATCGAATAGTCAATGCACTTAAAACTAATGGTAAACCAGAATATTTATTAGATATGATCGATGAAAATTTAGAAGATTTTTCTTTAGATACCAAAATAGCTAATAATGATGATCCAGAAAAAGATCCTCTTTATGATCAGGCAGTACAAATTGTTATCGAAACTAATCGTGCATCTACTTCCAATATTCAACGACGATTTAAAATCGGTTATAATAGAGCTGCTCGCATGATTGATGCTATGGAAAGTGCTGGAATTGTAGGACCTCTAGAAAAAAATGGTTCAAGGAGAGTTTTAATTAATAAAAATCAATGAATATAAAAAAAACATTTTGCATTTTACCATCAGAAGTAGGACTGCGCGTCGACGTTGTATTAACAAAACGTTTAAATTACTCCCGAACAATTATAGCACAATGGTTGAAAACTAAAAAAATTTTACTTAACAATACCTTTATTTCTCCTAAAAAAAAGGTAAAACTGGGAGATATAATTGAAGTGAGTGTATCAATCGAGACATCCAATGAAGCTAAGGAAGATAATGGAATATTAACAGTTTTATTCGAAGATTCTGATATAATCGTTATCAATAAACCATCAGGACTAGTAGTCCATCCTGGAGCAGGAATTAAAGAAGGAACTTTACTAAACCGCTTGTATTATCATTATCCAGAAACCAAAATTTTACCACGCGGTGGTATCGTACATCGACTAGATAAAGACACTACGGGATTAATGGTAATTGCTAAAAATTTAACTAGTCATCAAATCCTAGTTAAAATGTTTACTGAACGACAAATCAATAAAATCTACCGTGCTATCGTAATAGGAAAATTAATTACTGGAGGAAAAATTGAAGCAAATATCAATAGAAACCCTAATAATCGCACACTAAAACAAGTTTGTAACAATGGTGGTTTATATGCATTAACTTATTACAAAATCATAAAAAATTATCGTAACTTTACCGAATTACAAATTAAAATTGAAACGGGAAGAACTCATCAAATTCGTGTACATCTTAGCCATTTAGGATTTCCGATAATCGGCGACCAAGCTTACAATCATCGCACTATATCCCCTAAAGTTGGACAAGTAATTATTGATAATCTTCCAATACGACAACTATTACATGCAGAACAACTTAATTTTCTACACCCTACTAAAAAAATAACTATGGAATTTACAGCACCATTACCTAAAGATTTCATTGATTTCAAAACATTATTAGAACAAAACAACTTATAATGCAGATTAATAACTTTTCCAAATGCTATATAATTTTTACTCTAAAAATATTCTACCAATAACTCAATAAATCAATCTATAATAGTAATCAATAAAATTTACATTTATCTAAAGATCACATCGTTTTTTCTGTATATTTTTTACCATCTATCAATTCTTTACTCAATTTTTGATACAAAGACATTACAAGAGACGGAGTAAGAATTAGTGACATGAATACTCTAAATGAAGTAATAATAGACACAAAACATAAAAAAGAAGTAGTAGACGTAAACGACAATTCGTCAGAAATTGAAACAAAATACATCCCAATACAACTAGTAATCAAAAATGAAAATGCAGCAAAAATAAAAAAATACCAAATGATTTTAAACTTATGTAAATTAAATAACTGAAAAGCTAATCTAATCTTTTTAATTAAACTACCATCAGACACAAAAAGTAATACCGGAACAACTAATTTTTGAACAATCATCAACATTATTCCGTAACTAATACAAAAAATACTACCAAAAATTTTTAATAACTCTGGGACAGAAGAACCTATTTTATTTACCCAAAATAGATAAATCAATAAAATTAAATTAGGTATGAATAATATTAAACTAACTGCTAAATATTTAAAAGAAAAAAATACGATATCTTTAAACCACCACTTAAAAGAATGTGATAGCGATTTATTATCATCATAATTTTTCAAATTACGATATACCACCACTAGCATACCAGAATAACATAAATAAATAAAAAACAAGCCAAATACCACCAAGAACAAAAATAAACAGGCACTAAATAAACTACTTGGTTTACCTAAAATATTTATAACTACTATATACGAAACTATTGATATAATCGACAAAAAAATTAATATAAAAACCTTCTTTTTTTCTTTAAAAATGAACCCTATTCTCGAAAAAGTATCTTTAACTATATTGGATAACTTTGTACTCATAGTTCTATTTCTCCATAATATGTACTTACAATTTAACTTCTTTCATCCCCTTCATAATCAAATTACGTGCCTCAATAGCTTGCAATTTAGTTAAAGGTAATATTCCCTTTAAAGGGTAATCAATACCCAAGTTCTCATATTTAGCAATTGCCATATTGTGATAAGGTAATACATCTAAAGCCTTAATATTTTTTAATTCTGCTAAAAAAACTCCCAATTCCACTAAATATTTTTCATCAAAAGTAATTCCAGGAACCACTACATGTCTAATCCAGACCGGTACTGATTTTTCAGACAAATACCTCGCAAAATCTAAAATATTTTTATTAGATACCCCTGTTAATTTTTTATGTTCACCATTATCAATGTGTTTTATATCCAACAAAACTAAATCTGTAAAACACAACAACTTATCGATTTTTCTCGTATCTTTACGATCAAAAATAACTCCAGAAGTATCTAAAGCAGTATGAATATGATACTGCTTTGCATATTTAAACAATTCAATTACAAAATCAATTTGCACCAAAGGCTCACCACCAGTAACAGTAATTCCTCCTTTGACAAATTCTTTCACTCCATTATATCTATCGAAAATTTCCTCAACCGACATCTGTTGATTAACCTTACTCGATAAACTATCTGGATTATGACAATATTTACAACGCAGCGGACATCCCTGCATAAAAACAACAAACCTAACCCCTGGCCCATCGACAGTACCACAACTTTCAATTGAATGAATATTTCCTAATATTTTTTTCATCAAAATAAAAAATACCCACTAAATCAAAACAATAAAAGCGGGTATTTATCAATATACTAATAACTCTACATAGAACCATGAAAAGTTCTAGATATTACATCATCCTGTTGCTCTTTAGTTAATTTAATAAAATTAACCGCATACCCAGAAACCCTTACCGTTAATTGAGGATATCTCTCAGGATGCGCCTGAGCATCCAACAGAGTTTCTCGATTAAAAACATTAACATTCAAATGATGTCCCCCTTTTTCAACATATCCGTCTAAAAGACTAATTAAATTCTCTTCTTGTACCGTTGCTTTCATATATCACCTTCTTTATTAATCTAAATTAGTTTCACAACATCCACAATCAAAATTTACTTCTAAATCACTAACAAATACTTCATCCTTACCTAAAGCGTTAGGAATAATTGAAAAAGTATTTGAAATACCATCTTGAGCATAGTTAAATGGCAATTTAGCTACCGATGATAAAGAAGCTGCCGCACCATTAACATCACGACCGTGCATAGGATTAGCTCCAGGAGCTAATGGAATACCAGCTTTTCTACCATCTGGCGTATTCCCAGTTTTTTTCCCATAAACAACGTTGGAAGTAATCGTTAAAATAGACATAGTTGGAATTGAATTACGATAAGTATAATGTTTCCTAATTTTAGCCATAAAAGTCTTAACTAAATTCACGGCCAATTGATCAACACGATCATCATTATTTCCATATTTAGGAAAATCACCATTCACTTCATAGTCCACTACAATACCACTTTCATCCCTAATAGTCTTCACCTTAGCATACTTTATTGCTGAAAGTGAATCAGCTACAACTGACAAACCAGCAATACCCGTAGCAAAATAACGTTTAACATCTCGATCATGAAGTGCCATTTGGGCTCTTTCGTAACAATACTTATCATGCATATAATGAATCACATTTAAAGTATTAACATACAAACCAGCTAACCATTCCATCATATCATCATACCGTTCCATTACTTCATCGAAATTTAAATATTCCGAAGTAATTGGACGATATTTAGGACCAACTTGAACTTTTAAACGCTCATCAATTCCACCATTAATCGCATACAATAAACATTTAGCTAAATTAGCACGAGCGCCGAAAAATTGCATTTCTTTTCCCACAACCATTGAAGATACACAACATGCAATTGCGTAATCATCTCCATGAGTAACTCGCATTAAATCATCATTTTCATATTGCACAGAAGAAGTTTTAATTGAAATATGAGCACAATATTGTTTAAAACCATAAGGCAAACGAGTCGACCATAAAACCGTCATGTTAGGTTCTGGTGCAGTACCTAAATTTTCTAAAGTACGCAAATATCTAAAAGAATTCTTGGTAACTAAAGGCCTTCCATCTACTCCAATTCCGCCAATTGATTCTGTAATCCACGTTGGATCTCCAGAAAATAATTCGTTATATTCTGGAGTTCTAGCAAATCTTACCAAACGTAATTTCATAATAAAATGGTCAATCATTTCCTGGGCTTCTACCTCAGTAATAACCCCTTCCTTCAAATCTCTTTCAATATAAATATCCAAGAAAGTAGAAGTTCTTCCCAAACTCATTGCTGCTCCATTTTGCTCCTTGACCGCAGACAAATAACCAAAATATAACCATTGAATAGCTTCCTTTGCATTTCGTGCAGGTTGAGAAATATCAAAACCATAAATTTGGCCTAGCTTTTTCATTTCATCTAAAGCTCTAATCTGTTCCGCAATTTCTTCCCTTAATTGAATCCTATCTGGAATCATTTCTCCTTCTAAAGAAGCAAATTGCTCTTTCTTATCCTCAATTAAACGGTCAATACCATAAAGTGCAATCCTTCGATAGTCACCAATAATACGCCCCCTTCCATAAGCATCCGGCAATCCAGTGATAATAGCAGAATGTCTAGCAGCTTTCATTTCTGGAGTATAAACATCAAATACCCCTTGGTTATGAGTTTTTCTAAACCTATTAAAAATATCAGAAACTTCCGAATCAACTTGGTACCCATAAGCTTTACACGCACTTTCTGCCATTCTAATTCCACCGAAAGGCTGCATAGAACGTTTTAAAGGAACATCCGTCTGCAAACCAACAATCACTTCTAAATCTTTATTAAGATAACCGGCATTATGCGAAGTAATAGTAGATACAACCTTTGTATCCATATCAATTACACCACCATTTTCACGCTCCTTTTTAGATAAATCAGAACATTCTTTCCATAATTTTAAAGTAGCTTCAGTTGGTCCTGTTAAAAAATCAGCATCACCTTCATATAAAGTATAATTACGCTGGATAAAATCCCTAACATTAATCTCTTGTTCCCATTTTCCACCTACAAACTTAGCTGCAGGATAAAATTTCTTTTCTACATCTTTCGTCATTTTTCCTCTACTCACTTAACCACATTCTATCCAAATAATTTTAACTCATTTTTATTTTTGTACAACTAAATTTTATAAAACATCCAATTTTATAAAATAACATCATACAATTACAAGGAAAACTCAGACATCCATGTCCAATTAATATCTTCCCTAATCATAATTAATTACCATTTTTATTTACTTCCAAATCTATGCTCAATTGAAATTCCTCATTAAGCTTTTGTAAAACTTTATTAGCTTCGACATTACCCACTTTAGCCATCACCATTAAATCTTTATTAATCAAATCTCCAATAATTTCATCTATGTCAACTACTCCTTCATCCACCAATCCTAATCCTTTGTAAATCCCATCAAAAATCTTTTCATTTATTTGATTATCTAACACAACAGGATGATTAACCTCATACCAAACTTTAATTAAAATACATAACTTATTTAACTGATTTTCATCACCGCTTTGATTTCCTAATAAAAATTTCAACCAATCTCTATTCAAATTTTTTATCTGTTGCACAAAAGTCGCAAAATTATCAAGGTTATTCCTTTGCTTATCAAACAACAACTTAAACTTTCTTATCATTTTGCCACGCTCTTCGGTATTAACGACACACGATTTGATCTTAACACTAGACAATACTAATAAAGATAACTCATCATTACTACTAACAAGATCATTAAAGCGCCTCCACGATAAAATAGGTTCACCAAACGCAGGCTGAGAATTAACTATTTCTATACTAATTTGTTTAAAGTTATCAATTAATTTCATTATTTCAACATAATTACTATTATCAGTAGTAATTAATTTATTACAATGATCAACCAATACCTGTTTTAATAATTCCTTTTGTTTATCGGATAAAGCGATATTTCGTAATTTACCAACCATATCCTCTAAGTTATTAACACCTGACAACATACTTAAACAGCGATTTAAATTTTCAAAAGTACTTGACCACTCATCAAAATACTCACCAAATAACTTAACACCAACTTCTATAGATTTACTTTTTTCTACTACATCCCTCAAATCTTCATCCAACATCTCATCTTTTATAAGATGCCTATTTAGATCACTTTCAATAATTTTTAAAATATCCTTCTTTTTATTGGCAACTGTTGTCCAGTCAAAAAAACATCCCATGTATTCCAAGATTTTTTGAGATAATTTATCATCCTGGTTATCACTTAAACTAGACAATTCTATAAATAGATACTGTTCTACTGTAGTAAAACCAATTTTCTTAAGAAAATCCTTCGTATTTACTTTACCTAAAGCATCAAAATAAGCTCCTAACGAATTATATCTACCTCCAAAGACACCTGTTTTAATCCACAATGCAGCTCTAATTTTATCATGGAGTTTTTCTTTAGATGTCAACTTTCCAACTATTTTCCAATTACTACAAATATCCAATAATGTATCCCCATCTGGACTATAATTATTAACCTTTATTTTTAAAGCTTCAAAATCATCAAATTTTTCCTTCAATTCTACCCATTGCTTTAATTCATTAATATTTGCTATTCTTACCCTATTTATAATATTATTTATCTTATTTTCTATTAAGCTACGATGATTAGGATATTCATTTAACAACATTAACCATTGTTCAACTTCACCTATATTACTAGAAACAGACATACCTTTTATAATTTTTTCTATTTTTTTAGTTACTATTCCCGTAGGATTATTATAAGACTTGCCTAAGTCTAACCATGGCTTCAGTTCATCTATAGATTTTGGTTCAATCATATCATTTACTTTTTCTATAATGATTTCCTTCAACTCTAGCCACTCTTGTACATATTCCTCATTTGTTTCAAAATCCCTCATTTTAACATTTACCAGTTTATCTCCTTTTTCTAACCAACTTTTCAACTCATTTACGTCCTTTGGATCTTGAATATCAGTTATCAACCTAATAAACCAAAGAGCATTATCCCTAAAACACTTTTGAATTTCACTATATCCTTCCATTTCAACCAAGTGATCGATAAAAACACGAGCTATTTTTTCAATTTGTAATTTAATTTCTTCAGAGACATTATCTATATTTCGAATAATTTCATTCCAAAATTTAAATTTCAGACCATCACCCCAATCAGAATGCTCAATAAAATTCTCAATCCATTCAGAAAACTTTTCTTCGTTTTCTAATAAATCTTCTAAATTTAATACTCCATCTAATAACTCCTGTTCCGCTCTGTTAAAACCAACATATTCAAGAAATTGATCTTTATCTTCCTGTTCTACTAAATTTAAACATTCTTTTAATAATTCGCTATCCTTAATTAATTCTAAAATACCGGTCGGCATAACCCCTACACTTCGTATTGCTCGCCAATAATTACAATAAAATACTAATCTATCATCGTCTGTTTTATCTCCATCATTCAAATACTCTTCTATTCTATTTTCCATCAATTTATAATCTTGTATTTCAAAGAAATCCATAAGGTAATTGCGGCTCTGATATGTTTTTACTTGTTCATATAAATCGATTTCCTCATCAGAATTATTTTTAAATTTAACTCCAATGAAATGTTCAATAACATCATCACTGACGACAAACTTATTCTCTACCCCCCAATCATAATTATCTTCCAAACGCTTTAAAATCGCCTGATACCAATCCTCTTGAGAAGAAAAACATTCACTTGGATAATCACTACTATCTAATTTAATATCTCCAGATAAATATTTATTAATTTCGCACAATCTTTGCAATTCTTTTAACTTATCATCTGATTCTTCCAAACACTTAAATTCCTTAAATGTAAAATCATTTTTTGCTAACGATAATAACCTTTCTTGATTTGTCTCAGATAGCTCAGAAAATTTAAAATCAATCGCTGACACATAAGATTTCAATAGTTTATTATCATCAATCCAATTAAATATATTTTCAGCAGTAATATTCAAATATTTTAAACCACGTTGATATTTAATAAGAAAAGTAATTTTTAACTTATCATTTAAACTACTAAAATAATTCTTTAATTCGTCCGCTTGTAATTTACCAGAAACTCTATCAAATATTTTATTTAGAATTCCTTTACTTTCATCTACTTTTTTACTGTAATCACTTAATTCTTTTAACAGTTCATTTCGATTTTTATATATCTCTACCTGATCACATAATTTAACTGAATTAACAGTAATTTCTTGAAATTTGTTCATTATGCTTTCATCAATATTAAACTTATTTTCTATCCCCCAACCATAATTATCTTCCAAACGCTTTAAAATCGCCTGATACCAATCCTCTTGAGAAGAAAAATATTGCTTTGGATAATCACCATTATCGAATTTAATATCTCCAGATAAATATTTATTAATTTCACACAATCTTTGCAATTCTTTAAATGTATTATTATCTTCTAAAATATTATCACTACCAATTTCCAAAAAACAAATTTCTTTAAATAAAAAATTACCTTGGGCATATCTCAACAATTTTTCTTGATTTTCTTTTGATAAATCCGAAAATTTACAATCAAACTCTAACTTTGTCAGCTTACTATCAGCAGATAAATTGGCTTGTTTTAATAAATTATTTAATTTTTTTACTATTAATTCTGATATTTTTTTATTATTCTTCTGACAAATATCAATACCTTTAATAGATAATCCTTTAATTAAACCAATATTTTCTAATAATTTCGGTAAACAAATACCAAAAGAAGGAGAATTTACATCCAAACAAACTTCTTCATGTCTTTTGATACAATCAATATTTTCTAAAACTTGTTTTTTATCTTTTTTAATTTCATCAATACCTTCATCAATTTCTTTAATAACATTATTTGCCTCATTTTCATTTTTTATAGCATTATCCAAACGTTGTTTTTTATAATCCGACCTACCTTTTGTAAAAATACCAGCGACTAAACTAGCAGTAGCTACTCCAAATATTGGAAAAGAAAACAATGATTTTATGCCTCCTTTTATTACAGCCACAACACCACCAACTGCAGCTGTTAAAATTGAACCAGCAACAGTCCCTCCAACAGCAGCAGGTAATACCGTAGCAGCGAGAGCAATTACTCCAGCAATAACCAAAACGCTACCAATGATAATCAATGCTAATTTTAACTTAGCTTTATTTCTTTCTTTTTTACGATTTTGAATTTCTTTATGATATTTATCGCGAACTTTTTCCATAATCCGCTTTTGATTTTCTAAATCACGAGTAACAGATTTGTAATACCTATCTAATATTTCTTGCTCGTTTTCATCATTTAACAATTCCCCCATACTTTCCAAGAAATCTAAAGACTTTATATGTTTATTTCCATCTTCATTTCCTTCAAGATCTATTTTTTCTTTAACTATTTGACCTTTAATCCAAGCATTCCAAATATTAACAAAAGCTCCTACAATAGGAGTATCATTATTCACAGCTACTTTATCCTTAAGGTTATCGTTAGGTAATCCTTTGCTTGCAGTAAACTTAGCATAATTATCAAGGGTATCTAACAAATTACTATATTCCTCAGAACCCTTCTCGACTATTTTCCCAGTTTCTTTAGAAACAATCTTAATATCAAATATTTTCTCCCAATCGCAAAAATCAACCTCACCAAGTTTTAATGTTTCTAATTTATTTGGATCTTTTAGAGTTAATTCAATAGTATAATAATCTATTTTTTTATCATTTTGCGATATTCCAGAATTATCACTTTTTAATTCTCCTTTTGCTTCGTCTACTATTTCCATATCGTCTTCATTACGATCATAAGATTTAGCATCCTCATCAAAATTAGAAGGATCAAATATGGATACGTCATCAAATTTTAATTTAAAAACACCCCTTTCATCATTTCGCGTAATTTTAACTTCTTTTCGTATTCCATTAATGTTCAACAAACGTTTTATTTTTTTATCCAAATTTTTATCATAAAACTTTTCAATACTCTCCATTGCATTAGCAACAACCTTACCACCTTTTCCACTCCAAACAGCATAATGACCAACTAGCATTGCTCCCCAAGCAATAAAACCTGGCATAAAAACCTCATCATCCAATAATATTTAATTAAAATAATATTAATACTATTTATTAAAATGTAAATCATTTTTTACAAAAAATTACATAAATGATAAACAATAATTGTTTTTTATTATAAATTATTATATCATTGCTTATAATTTATGGGGTTGTAGCTCAGTTGGGAGAGCGCCGCGTTCGCAATGCGGAGGTCGAGAGTTCGATCCTCTTCAACTCCATTATTGTTCGTGTATTTTTTAAATATAGGTGCTTTATTTTGTCTACTTTAAAAATTAATACTAGCAAAACATAAGCTATAAAATTCATTTTCACAGTCAATCACTAACCGTTACACTGAAAACATAAAATTCTACGTATTACCAAAATATAATAATTTTCCTAAACCAATACTACAGCTTTACCAGCCAATTTCCAACACCAATCAAAATCATCTGCACCCCCATTGTTGCAATGATTAACCCTATAATTCTAATAAAAGCTTCGGTAGCATGTAAACGAAATAAACCACGCTGTATAAATGGTGCTAATAACATACCTATGAAATTCAATAATAAAGCTAAAGTCATGCAAATAAAACTTACCCAAACTTCATGACTAGCAGCAACAGTAATTACTGCCGTAATAATACCAGGGCCAACAATTAAAGGAATTGCCAAAGGAACTAAAGCAATATCCTCATAATGATGCAAAATAGTAGAAGATTTAACAAATAAACCAGTATTTACAACCCTAAAACCTAAAGTAAATAATACTACCCCACCAGCAACATTCAACGAATAGATATCTACTTTAAATACCTCCCTAAATAAAAAATCCCCAATAGCAATCAAAACAACTAAAGTAATCCATGCTATCCAATTAGAACGAATTGAAATTTTAAGTAAATCTTTCTTAGATAAAGCAGGTTGAGCAGTTAAAAATAATATTTTACTAAATGGATTAATAAGAGCTGTAAAATACAAAGTTGTTTCCAGAATTCTCCCTAATTTTATCATAAAACCACTAATTTGTTACCAAACCTATATTTTTAAAACCATGCTGTTGCAAAACATCCAATAACCTAATAACATCATCATATTTTAATCTTCGATCAGCTTTAACTAATAAAGCACTATCAATAAACTTTTGACAACATTTTACTAAATCTTTTAGGGTAAGCGGTTGATCTGGATTAGGAGCTTGATCAAAATAATACCTACCCTTGAAATCAACAGAAACTATAACTCCACATTCTTTATTCAAGGACGATTTTCTAGTAAGTTCAGGTAATTGAACAGATATTCCACCAACTAACATCGGAGTAGTAATCATAAAAATTATTAATAAAACCAACATTACATCAATATACGGAACTACATTCATTTCAGTAATAATTCTCTTACGCTTCATTTTTTCTTTGTGATAAATGATAATTTAAAAATTCATGCCTAAAATAAATATCTAACTCTGAATAATATAAACGATAAATTTCAACAATACTATCTATTTTGCTCGATATAATATTAAATGCCGCAGTGGCCGGTATTGCTACCAATAAACCTAATGCAGTAGTAATTAATGCCTCAGCTATACCAGGAGCTATCAAACCAATAGATGCCTGATTATTAAGATTTCCCAATAGATGAAAAGCGTGCATTACTCCATATACAGTACCTAATAAACCGATATAAGGAGCAATTGAACCAATAGTCGCTAAAATATTAACATGCCTGTCCAATAACATTTGTTCTTGATCAAGCACGCATCGCATTTTTCGCTCAGCATTTAACAATACATCTTGATTAGGAACTTTAAAATCTAGAATTTCTCCATAACCAGCAAAAATTAAAGCATCTATACCACGTTTAACACCAGATCTATTTTTTAAAATCAAAAAATATTTATAAAGATCTTTACCCTTGATCTTTTCTTTGATCGCTTTAATTTGTCCATTTTCTCTCCTTAAATAAAAAAAATGATAAATAATTATCGCCCAAGAAAAAATAGACATAAATAATAGTAGCAACATTACACCTTTTACTAACCAAGAAGCTTTTATAAAAGCACTAAATACCGAAAAATTAAACATTCTTTCCCCAAAAAACTAGATATTATTTAAATCATATTCTATAAAATCATTTCCTAAAAACTCAGTCATGTATTTCAAATTACCCTGTTTTAATCCAGTTAAAATAATTTGTCCACCACCAACATTGTATATTTTACGCATTAATAATTGATAATTCAATAAATCCATTTCAGCTAACGGATCATCAATTAAATACAAACATTTTTGATTATTTCCTTTAATTTGTAAAAACAACCCTTGAGCCAACTGTAATCCATATACTAAAAGTTTTTGCTGACCCCTTGATAAATAATCTTTAGCACTTTTATTACCAAATAAAATTAATAAATCTGCTCGATGAGGACCATACATAGTATACCCAAAACGTAAATCCACTTTTCTTTGATTATTTAAAACATCCAATAATGATAGATTAGTATCCCACCCAGGAAAATAATCAATTTTTAATGGTAAGTTTGGTAACAATTCGCGAAGTATCTCCACTGCAAACGGTAAGAAACCATTTAAATACTCCAATCTCATTAAATGTAACTGTTCTCCTAACTCAGCTAATCCCTTATCCCATAAAGGAGTAAAATCTTGACGAATTTGTTCATTTCGTTGTTTTAAGATCCTCTCAAAAGTATGCCAAACCCTTAAAAAATCAGGTTGTAAATAAAAAACACCCCAATCAATAAACTTACGTCGAACTTTAGAAGGATCAGTTAATAATAAAAAACTTTCATGGTTAAATAATTGAACAGGCAATAACTTTGCTATTTCCCCTTGGGTACGAACTTTATTACCATTTTTTCTTAAATGCACAACCCCATCTGTATTCCTAAGAGTTCCTATTCTTACTTCTTCGCCATTAACATACAATAACCCACCTATTTGAAATTCATTAGCACCATTATAAATCAAATTCTTAGTTAACCTGGTACGAAAAGATTTACCTAAAAATAAAAAATAAATAGCTTCTAAAAGTGACGTTTTACCAGAACCATTTAATCCGTAAATAAAAGAACATTTATTATGAAAATTTAAATCTAAACATTTAAAATTTCTAAAATTACTAACCGATAAATATTTCAACATTACTTAACAACAGGCATAATAATGTAAACAATTCCAGAATCATCTGAAGGTTCAAAAATAACCGCTTGTTTAGAATCTTTAAAATAAATATTAATCTGTTCGGTCTCTATTTGTTTAATAGTTTCCCGCAAATACTCTAAATTTAACAAAATATCAAGTTCCTCACCTTGATATTCTAACGGTAAAAAATCATTGGCTTCTTGATTTTCAGTATCACTATCTACTATCAATTTTTGTTTATAAATTCCTAATTTTATAAGTTTTAATTTATCATCTACCAAAATTCCAACTTTATTTATCGCTTGTAATAACAAGGATGTAGACAAAGTAATTTTACTACCTTTTTCACCAAAAATTATCCTATAATAATCAGGAAACTTACCACTAATTAATTTAGTAAAAATAATAAGATTATTAGTAGACAATTTTAAATAATTTTCTGTAACTTGAACTGACACCTCATCTTCATCAGAAAATATACGCTGCAATTCCAAAGCAGCTCTCTTAGGTAAAATAAAAGTTTGTGAATTTTCAGTATAACCAGAAACTAAATTTTCTTTAGCAAAAGCTAAACGATGAGAATCAGTAGTTACCACTCTAACTTGATTATCCTGTACTGTAAACATCAAACCATTTAAGTACTGTCTAACATTTTGATCATCAGCAGCAAACACTGTTTTTTTTATTAATTTTTTAATTTGTTTTCCTTGTAAATTTATTTTCCATAAATATCCATTAGAATTTTCACGATATATTGGAAATTCTTTTGGATTCAATCCAATTAATTGATATTTACTAGATTGGGCATTAATAATAATTTTATTATCAGTACTTACTTTAATATGTATTTCCCCATCGTTTGACAGATTACATATATCGTAAAAAATTTTTCCGGGTAATAAAAAACTATAATTATATTCTGAAGAATGGAAAGGAATACTTACAGTGATCTCGGTTTCTATATCGGAACCAGTAAAAAACAAAAAATCACCTTTCTTTTGAACTAAAATAAAATTTAAAGTAGGGATTATTTGCTTACGATCGGTAATATTTACTATTGGTCCTAATATTTTAAGCCATTCTTGTTTATTTAAAGAAATCTCAAACATAAACATATCTCCCAAAATTTTTTGATTGATATTAACACACAAACAGTAATTGACAAATAAATTATTTTATTTTTTATGTATACAAGCATAGTAAGTATGTAAATAAAAGCATCTGAATGCTTTATGTATTGAAAATATAATTTGAGTTTATTGTGAATAATTATGTGTGTTTACTGATAATTTTTATGTAAAATAAACTATGTACTAATTTTTTATATTTTATTCACATATTTTTGCACTATTTCGTTTTTTGTACATAAATTATTGAATTGGTATGCAAACAAAATCTGTTAATAAATTTGGTATAAATGGATTGTAACTACTTGTTAATAAATAAAAATACTCTTTACCAATGGAAATTTTAAACTTTCCTCCTTTTATGTGTTTTAGATCTATTTGATCAAGTAGTTTGAACCATGCCCAAATACCGTGTTGTGATAATGTATTAGTTTTAATATTATCTGTATAATTTAAAATAACAGTTTGATTAATAGGCCAATTAAAAGATGGAACCATGGATAAATTTATTGCGTGATTATCAACTATTAAATTTAGTTTACTACTAGATTCTAAATTAGCTAAAGAAAAACTAAATCCTAGTTTATGGTTTATATAAAAAGCTTTTTGTATTAAAATGCTTCTTATTCCTATATCTAAAAAATAACTACCAAATGGTAATTTATTGTTTTCTATATTTTTCCAATCCCAATTCAAATGTTCTTTGATTATAACATATGGTTGTAAATAGTTTTTAACGAAATTTTCTAGGATTTGTCCAGGTCCAAAAAATTTATCAAAATTTTCTTTAGTTAAATCTTTATTACTTAATTTATCAAATGGATAATATCCGTGAATTAGTTGTTGATATTTAGGAATAATTTTATCATTCCATTCTTTTTTTATTTCATTAAAAACTTCATGAGCTATTTCATTTAGTGTTTGTTTTTTTATTTGTGATATTAAAGCATCATATCCTGGTATATTTTTAATGTTTAACGAAAAACTTTGCCAATTTTTTCCATTGGATTGAAAATATTCTTTTAACCATTTGCTAGCATTTAAATTTTTTTGAAGAGTAACAAATTTACTTATCTCTATTTTAAAATTTTTCCATTCTGATTGTAATTTTATTTTCCACAATTCAAATTCTTCAATACCGTTTGGTAAATTATTGATAATTGTGTTTATCTCTTTTGGTAATTGATTTGATTTATTCCAATCAATTAAAGATTTTGTTAAAGACTTATTACCAAGAAAATTATTTAAATTTTGCCAGAAACTAACATAATTATTGATATATACTTGTTGAATGTGTGTAAGTAACTCTTTATTAGTTTGATTTTTTAATTTCGGTAGTTTTAATATTGTTTTGTAACATTGTTGATGAAAATAATGACTAAAATATTTCTTTAAATACATTTCTGGTACAAAAATGTATTTTTGGTTTAATTTTATCGGTTGTTTAGTAAATTTATTTTTTGATAGTTGATTATTTATTAATGTTTGTTGAACATCTAATACTAATTGCTTATTAATAGACTCAATATTATTTAATGGATAATTTGGATTTAAATCGATGTTTAATTGTTTCTTTAACCACTGTGATAAGAATAGTTTTTCAAATTTACTAGTTTGTTGGAAGGCCAAGTAAGCGCGTAAAGTATTAGGTAAAATGTCTAGCTTTTTTAATTTTATTTGTTCTTCTAGAGCTTTTTCTACTAAATTTTGGTAAAAAAATAATTGTTGACTATTTATTTTCCAACTATGTATTTGTGAAATAATTTTTTTATAATCTAAATTGTAAAATTTTCCTATGTTATCTTTAGTTGTAAGTGTGATGGGTAAGGAGTTGAAATTTTCTAATTGAAATTCCTTTTTTATTTTTGAAATAATGTCGGTATTTTTTTTGTATAATGTGCCTAAGAATAAGCTAATGGAAGTAATTATAATTCCTATGAACAAATATAAACTGCGATAATCGATACTAACTATATTTTTAGATTTATTTGTAATTAATTGAAAAAGTGGCGATGTAAAATAAGGTTTTTGTTCATTATAATAATCAGGTTGATTAAGATTAACTCCTAATGTTTTCAGGTAATTGTTAGTATTATAATCTATTTCTCCAAATAGTTGACAACTACTAGTAAAAAATATTCCATTTAAATTTATTAAGTTGCTGTTAGGAATTTTACTAATTATTGAAGATAATATCATTTTTGTTTCACTAAAATGAATATGAAATAGTTTAGTTTTATGTATTGATGTATTATCGGAATTGTTGCTTATGTGATTATCTATATTATTAATTAGTAAATCAAATTTACTTTGAAAATCTGATACAGTATCTTGTACTTTAGGATTAAATAAAATACCGAATGGTTCTAACAATTGTTGTTTATCCAATATTTTAAAAAAATCTTTACATCCGATAATTCTGTCGCATTTAGTCATTATTAGGTATATTTGTAAATAATTGACATGCTCTTTAGTTTCATAAATTCTCTTACGAAAACTAGATAAAATTGTTTCTAATTCTGATTTATTTTCCAGTAGATAAGGTAAATCAAAAATTAACAGTAGAGATTGTATTATATTTCCAAAATGTTTTTTTAGCAATTTAATAAGTCCTATCCATATTTTTTGGTTTGAATATTCTCTTTGATTAGATTGAGTATAAAATCCAGCTGTATCTACAAAAATACCTTCCGATGAATACCAAAAAATGCAAGTTTTGGTAGGGAAGATTGTTGAATTTTTGGGTAATAATGATGAAGTATCTATTTGTTTAAGATTAGAATTTAATAATAGGGTAGATTTACCGTGTCCTGATGGTCCTAATAATAAAAAAATTTTTTTGTCTCTTATAAATTCATTTTTTTTGAAAAATTTTTTGGCTTGTTTTATCTTTTCTTTTAAAATAGTTAATTCTTGTTTAGTATATAAGAAATTTTCTTGATTCATTTTAATAAACATTAAGTTGATATTTTAACTTACAGATTGTTATAACATATAAGAAAAACGTAAACGCGGTTACAACAAGAAAAATATAAAAACCTGTCTTGCTGTTTAGTAACTCGTGTATCGTAATTTTTCTAATTATTGACTGTTGTTTGTCATCCTGGATTAACAATTTATTTTGTGAGTTTTTTAAATTCAGTTGATTCCAGTTTATTACCCAATTATTGAATTGATCCTTATTATTTCCAAAAATGGTATATAACTGTGGGTAAAAATTGTTTATTAAATCTAGAAAATTTCCTAAATCGTAATAAGCATAATGTTTGTATTTTTTTAAGATTTTTTCTAGTAATTGATAATTACTGTTTGTTTCTGAAAATTTATATATATCTTGCATATTTTCTTCTATCGATATTTTTAGGATAGACAGTTTATCTATAATAATTTTATACATGATTTGAATTACTAATATGATGATTTCTTTTGGATAAATTGTTAATTTAGGATTTTTAATGAACTCATTAATTTCTTTAATAAGTTCTTTTTTTAATTTTTGTGTGTCTGTGATAAAAGAAATTTCGTTTAGTATAAAACTATAAACCATAAAATTTTTAGACAAAGTAATTAGATTGTATTTTTTAGTAGTTATCATTGATTTATTGATAGTTTTTTTATTTTTTGTTGCAACGTACGTCTACTAATACCTAAACATTTTGCGGCATGTGTACGGTTACCTTTGGTTTTATCTAATACAATATTAAACAACGGAGCTTCTATTTCTTTTAATACTAAATCATATAGCCCAGTTATTTCATTGGGTGATAGGCATTCGAAATACTTACTTAATTCTTGATATATACATTTGCTTATGTTAGAAACGAATAAATTTTTTTTATCCACGCGATTTCTCCAAAATTATGCTGTAATATTAATACCTTTTTTTGTTTTTTTACGTTTAAGTTGTGTTACAGAACGTTTATTAATAATTCTGCTAACATCATCTAGAGGAGTAGTGATTTTATTAAAAATTATGTTACGTTTATTTTTTTGTCGACGACTAATTTTTATTTGAGAAATAATGTTGCTTGTTTCCAGTGTTTTTTTTTGTACGGATGTTTTAATTAAATTATTCGCATTCGATTTATTATTTATTCCAAAAAATTTTAGTATTTTATTTAGCCAATCTGTAATAAGCAATTATTAATCCTCTATGTACTCAGTATTTTAATTCTAAAGTATTATTAAATTTTATCAACCTTACTTTTTAAATTATTTAGAGATTTAAAATTATCGGTTGTTCTAAATGAAGAATAGTATATAATCGTGTTACTATTATCTATATTGTAGGATGTTATGGTTAAAGAAGTAAATGACAATGAAGTAATGTATCATGTTGGTTTATCGAAACATATGTTGGAAGGGGCAGAATATGTTCTGTTGCCAGGTGATCCTAAACGTTCTGAATCATTGGCTAAGATTTTTGATCATGATGCAAAATTTCTTGCAGATGTTAGGGAACATGTTTCTTATTTAGCTAATTTTCATGGAAATAAAATTTTAGTGTGCTCTTCTGGGCTAGGTGGTCCTAATATTGGGATTACTATGGAAGAATTAGCTGTATTGGGTATAAAGTATTTTTTGAGAGTTGGTACTACAGGTGGAATTCAACCTAAAATCAATTTAGGTGATGTGATAGTTAGTACTTCAGCAGTACGTTTAGAAGGTACTTCGCAAGATTATGCACCAATTAATTATCCTGCTGTTGCTGATTTAGAATTTACGAATGACATTGTTTGTGGGGCAAAAGAGAGCGGGGTCCCCTTTCATATAGGTATCACTGCTTCTACAGATACTTTTTGGCAAGGACAAGAACGTTATGATTCTTATACTCAATATTTGCTTAGAACAAAACGTGGTTCCATGGAAGAATGGAAAAATTTAAATGTTTTGAATTTTGAAATGGAAGCTAGTGCCTTATTTGTTATTGCGTCGGTAATGGGGCTAAAAGCAGCTTGTATTTGTGGAGTGGTAGCTAATCGAGTTGAATCGGAAAAAATTTCTACCGAAGTGAAACAAAGTACAGCTAAAGATCATTGGGAACAGGTAGCTAAGGCTGGTATTTATGCTAGTTTAAAACGACGTAATTTATTGAAATAGAGTATTTATGAATTCAAATCCTTTAGCTAAAAAGTTTTATTTACAAAGTTTTGGTTGTCAAATGAATGAATATGATTCATCTAGACTTAGTGATTTGATGCTAGCTAGAGGATTTGTAAGAGTTGATTGTCCCGATGACGCTGATCTTATTATCTTGAATACTTGTGCTATTCGAGAAAAAGCAGAAGAAAAGATTTTTTCTCGTTTAGGATGTTTTAAACCTTTAAAAAAGAAAAATAATAATTTAAAAATTGCAGTAGGTGGTTGTGTAGCAGTAGCGCAACAAGCAAAAATTTTTCAAAGATCACCGGAAGTAGATTTTATTTTCGGACCTTCTACTATTCATTTGTTGCCTGACTGGTATCAGAGTCATCATGTGATAAAAATAGAAGGTGATCCTCTTACCAAATTTGCTCATTTTCCAGCTCCTCGTATACAGGGGGTATCTGCTTTTGTGTCTATTATGGAGGGATGTAATAATTTTTGCAGTTATTGTATAGTGCCTTTTACTCGTGGGCGAGAAATTAGTAGACCGTTAAATGATATTTTGAAAGAAATAGAGGCTGTATTAAATCAAGGAGTTAAAGAAATTCATTTGTTGGGACAAAATGTTAATTCGTATTTTGATTTGCAAACTAATTGCGATTTGGCTGATTTACTTGAAAAAATAGCATCTTATTCTGAAATTGTTCGTATTCGATTTACCACATCTTATCCTAAAAATTTTACTGAGAAATTATTTAATGTTTATTTAAAAGAGCCAAAATTGGTAAATCAGCTTCATTTACCAATTCAAAGTGGAAGTAATAATGTTTTACGTGCTATGCGTAGAAAATATAATACTGAAAAGTATATACAAATCATTAACGATCTTAAAAAAGTACGTCCTGATATTAGTTTAAGTTCTGACTTTATTGTTGGGTTTCCTGGAGAAACAGATGAGGATTTTAATGAAACATTGGATTTAGTTGATAAATTAAAGTTTGATCATTCGTTTAGTTTTATTTTTAGTAAACGTCCAGGTACTAGAGCTGCAGAATTGTTCGATGATATTTCTTTACAAACAAAAAAGAAACGTTTAGCTATGTTGCAAGAAAAGTTATCTAATTATACTGATTATTACAGTAATTTAATGTTAGGTACAACTCAGGAGGTATTGGTAGAAAAAAGTAAAAATTTGCGTGGTCAATATACGGGTCGCACTGAAAATAATCGTGTAGTTAATTTTATAGGAGATGATAGTTGTTTAGGTAATTTAGTTAAAGTAAAAATTACGGAAGTATTACCCAATTCACTACGTGGGCAAATGGAATAACATCAATCTGAAAATAACCTACCCAACCCGATGATAATTATTATAAAAAATCATAATGTTATTACATTGTAAAAGTAAAACCGGATTTTGTATATGTGCAATTTCCGGTTTTTTGTATATTTAAAACGGTAAATCTAAATCAGGAATAATGCGTATGATTTCTGATTTAAATAAGTGTTGAATACGATCTAGACTATTTTGGTTGTCTCCTTCAAAACAAGCGATTAAGTATGGTGTTGTGTTAGATGGTCTAATTAAACCAAATCCGTCTGAAAAATCTACTCTTAATCCGTCAATAGTATCTACTTCTCCATCAAATCGACTGTGTTTAATTAACATTTCCATTATTTTAAATTTTTCTTCTTCTGGTACAGGAATTTTTAGTTCTGGTGTGGAATACGAAGGAGGAATATTAGCAAATAATTCGG
The DNA here is from genome assembly GCA_045580225.1 of Gammaproteobacteria bacterium. GTDB lineage: Bacteria > Pseudomonadota > Gammaproteobacteria > UBA9339 > UBA9339 > CAUUCF01. Next base: position 56,097 of record JAZNNJ010000014.1, read on the forward strand.
TAGCAGTTTGTTTTTTCTTAGTTAATAATTCCAGAATACGTGCTGCTACATACATACCATCATCAAAACCGAACCAACGTTCTTTCATGAAAATATGTCCACTTAGTTCTCCTGCTAAATAAGCACCTGTTTCCTTCATTTTAGCTTTAATTAATGAATGGCCAGTTCTATATCTTAAAGGAATGCCTTGGTGATTTTCAATTTGTTGTTTAATTTGTCGACTGCATTTTATATCGAAAATGATAGGTTTATCTTTATGACGAGTTAATAAGTCCAAAGATAAAAGGGTTAGTAATCGATCGGCAGATATAATTTCTCCTGTTTCTGTTATTATACCAACGCGATCAGCGTCACCATCGAACGCTAATCCAAGATCATATTTATCGTTTTGAATGGTTTTTTTTAAGATTTCTAAATTTTTAGGTACAGAAGGATCCGGTTGATGGTTAGGGAAATTACCGTCTACTTCACAAAATAATTCTTTAACTTCACATCCTAGAGACCTAAATAAAGTTGGAGCAAACTTTCCTCCTACACCGTTGCCACAGTCAATAACTATTTTAACAGGATAATTTAAATGAATATCAGAAGTGATTGCTTTAAGATATAAATCAGTTACTTCTTGGTTAATTCTGACTCCTTGACCAGTGCGGTAATTACTTTCTAAAATTCTCTGATATAAATTTGTAATTGCTTGGCCATATAAAGTTTCTCCTCCTATGACTATTTTAATACCATTATAATTTGGTGGATTATGGCTACCACTTAACATTATCCCGGATTGTGATTCCGATGTAGCTGCAGCATAATATAACATAGGAGTAGTAACTTCACCGATATTAATAACATGACATCCTGTAGATAAAATTCCAGCAATTAAAGCTTCTACTAATACTGGCCCTGATAATCTACCATCTCTTCCAATATTTACTGAGTTGATTCCCCTATCTATTATTTCTGAACCTAATGCAGCACCTATGGTGTAAATATTATTTTCTGTAAAAGTTTCTTCTACAATTCCGCGTATATCATAAGCTCGGAAAATGTTTTGAGATATTTGTTTTTGTATTTGATATGTCATATTTCCTCCTATTTTGTTCCTGTATGTCCAAATCCATTAATATTTCTTTTGGTGATAGCGAAAGAATTTATTTCTGTAAATTTAATTCTAGCTATTGGTACTATTACTAATTGAGCTAAGCGAGCTAACGGTTCTAAAAGATAATCATTATTGCTGCGATTCCAACAAGAAATTTTAATTTCTCCTTGGTAATCTGCATCTAGTAATCCTACTAGATTACCTAAAACTATTCCATGCTTATGTCCTAATCCAGAACGTGGTAAAATTAATCCGGCATAATTGGGGTCAGATAAATAGATTGCAATACCGGTAGGAATTAAAACTACTTGGTTAGGTGCAATTAATATTTCTTCTTTAATTGCTGCTCTTAGATCTAAACCGGCTGCATCTGGGGTTGCGTATTTGGGGAAATTATCTTTAAGACGGTTATCTAAAATTTTTAATTGGCACTCCATGTTTATTTACCTGTAGTTTATTTATACTAATTATTCTGTAATTTTATTAAAAGGTCAAATTTATTATTGAGACTAATTTATTTTTAAGTACAATGAATGAAATTATTGCAATTTTGTTATTTTTACTGAGAGTGAATTTAAAATGACAGATACGGTAGAAGTTGTGCGTTTAACTCATGAAGGAAGAGGAGTTGCTTATTTAGGACAAAAAATTTTATTAGTAGAAAATGGTTTACCTGGTGAAATGGTTAAAATTCGAAACATTTGTAGACGAAGGCGTTTTAATATTGTTCAAGCAATAGAAATTTGTAATCCATCTCCAGATAGAGTAAATCCAATATGTCCCTATTATCATCAATGTGGTGGTTGCTCTTTGCAGCATCTTTCTTCTTGTAGGCAGTTGGAATTAAAGCAATTTATGCTAATGGAACATTTGAGGAGTTTTGGTGATTTTGAGGCAGTACCTGAATTATCTTCAACTATTTTAGGACCGGTATGTAGTTATCGTAGAAAAGCTCGTTTATCAGTTAAATACGTTTATAAAAAATCAGATTTGATGGTTGGTTTTCATGAAAAACATCGTTCTTTGGTTACTGATGTACCTGATTGTGCCATTTTAGAATCATGTGTGGGAAGAAAGTTATCAGAAATAAAAAAAGTATTGAAAAGTTTAAGTATTTTTGAATATATCGCTCAAATTGAATTTGCGAGTGGAGATAACGGAGCAGCATTAGTTTTTCGTAACTTAACTTCTTTAACTTCAGAAGATTTAAAAAAAATGCGTAATTTATGTAATTCGCTTTCAATGCAAGGTTATTTGCAACCGGGTAATTTGGAATCAATTATTAGTTTTACCGAAGAAGTACCTCTTTTTTATAGATATGATGATTTAGTTTTTTATTTTAAACCAGTAAATTTCATACAAGTTAATCGAGACGTAAATTTATCATTGATTCGACAGGTTTTAGAATGGTTAGAACCTAGTAGTACAGATCGCATTTTGGATTTATTTTGTGGTATAGGTAATTTTTCGTTACCTATAGCTAGAGGAGCTCAAGAAGTATGGGGAGTTGAAGGAAATATTGATGCAGTAAATTTAGCTAGAAAAAATGCGATACATAACCATTTGGATAATGTTAAATTTTACGTGGAAGATTTATCTAAAGGTTGGTTACCTTATTTAATTGACTGGAAACCTAATAAAATGCTGTTAGATCCAGCACGAGTAGGAGCTGAGGAAATATGTAAACAAATTTACTTGGTAACGCAGTTAGAAAGGGTTGTGTACGTATCGTGTAATAGTGCCACTTTTGCTAGAGATGCTGGATTACTATGTAAGAGTGGTTTTAAGTTAACTAAAATTAAATTAGCAGATATGTATCCTCATACTGCGCATATAGAAATATGTGCAGTATTTGAGAAGTAAATATTATCGCGAAGTATATTTTACACAATCTTGCCTGTTAAATCTTAATTCGCAAATATTCCAGTTAATACCTAAGTTTATTATCTGTTTTAGGTATTCTGTACGGTTATTTTTATAATCTGGGTAATAAGCGTGTTCCCATAGGTCGATAACGCATATAAGTCGTAATAGCGGGTCTCCTAACGGAGTTTCAGCATTAGTAGTTTGTAAAAAACAAAGCTTATCATTTTGATCAGCTATTAACCAACTCCATCCGCTGCCAAATAAACTATTTGCTTCCTTAAAATATTGTGCTAAAAAATTTTTAAAACTGCCAAATTGGTTATCAATTGTTTTTTGAAAATTTCCTTTGGGGTAGGGTGATGAAAACAGTAAACTTTGCCAATAAAAATTATGATTAAAAAGTTGTGCAGCGGCATTAAAAATTCTAGGATTATTGATTCTGGAACGAATAATGATTTCTTCTAGATTGTAATTTTCGTACGGTGTATTTTCTATTAGTTGATTTAATGTGGTTGCATATCCGCAATGATGTTTATTGTAGTGGAGTTCCATGGCTTCTCTAGAAATGACTGGATGCATAGAATATTCTTTAGGGATCTTTGCTGTAAACGGTTTCATATAATTACTCAAAATCTTTAGGTGAAATGAATTTTACATATTTGGTTTTATTTTTTCAATTTTGTTTAATTATTATTTCAAAATTGAAAATAAAATGGATCACTTAATGTTTTATTGGATAGATGATAAAAAAAATTATTTTACTTGCAAAAAAATAGAAATAAATTATCGTATAGCATGTGTTGTTTATATAAAGCGAAAGTGGCGGAATTGGTAGACGCGCTGGATTTAGGTTCCAGTGGTTGTTTCCGTAGGAGTTCGAGTCTCCTCTTTCGCATTTTTTATTTGTTTCGGTTAGCTGGGAGGTAATTGGGATGCAGGTTGAATATAAAGAGCAGGGGAATTTAGGACGAGTAATTGAGTTTAATATTTCTAACGAGGAAATAGATGGAGAGTGCCAAAAAGAGTTTTTAGATTTATCCAAAAAAGTTAGATTGCCGGGGTTTAGGGTGGGAAAAATACCAGTATCTATCATAAAAAATAAATTTGGAATTTCAGTAAGGAAAGATTTGTTAGATCAAAAAATTAGAACATTGTTGCAGAAAGAAGTGGAAGATCGCAAATTAGATATGGTGGATTATCCACAGATTAGTGTTGACGAGAAGTGTCAAAATGGGGTGAATGTTAAAATTAGTTTCGAAATTAAACCAGAAATTAAGTTGCCAGATTTAGGTAGTTTGGAAGTAGAAAAAGAAGTTGTATTGGTTAATGATGAGGCTGTAGATTTTAAGTTAAAGGAATTATGTAAGAGTTATGGTTCTTGGAAAAATGCCGATGATGTTTATTTATCTAAAAAGGGAGATCAGTTAGTTATTGATTTTACAATTAAAACAGAAGGTGAAGTAGTTGTTACTAATGATAATGTAAAATTAGTTTTAGGTGATGGCAAGTTGTGGAAGGAATTTGAAGATAATTTATACGACTTGTCGTTGAATTCTTGTAAAGAATTTTCCCTTAACATTCCAGATACTCACGCAGACAAAAAGATAGCTGGTAAATTTTGTCATTTTGAAGTGAAGGTTAAGGAATTATCCGTTTTTAGTGTCCCTGAATTAACGGATGAATGGATTAAGAAGCAATTTAATGTGGATGGTGTTGTTGCTTTTAGAGAGAAATTTCGTCAAGATTTATTAAACCATGCAAATGAGCAATCTAAGTTCAAAGTTAATAGTAAAATCTTAGAGAAAATAGAAGAATTGGTTAAAATTGATGAATTGCCTACTAATTTTGTTAGTAAATATCGGGAGATGATAAAAGGAAACAATAAATTATCTGAACAAGAAGCATTAGTTCGTGCGGAGCAAGAGATAAAAAGGAAGTTTATCATACAAGCATTGGCTAATGATGGTAAAATTTCGGTTAATGATGGAGATATTAAACAAGAGATTGTTAATTTAGTAAATATTTATGGCGGTAGCAATCAAAATTCTGCATTTTCATTGGAAAAATTAATGAATAACAAAGAATTAGTGAGTAGAATTGGTGATAAGATATTTGAACAAAGATTATTTGAGTATTTGCAGGCGAAAATTAAATTTATTACAAAAGAAGTTGATTTATTAACTTTCGAGGGGAAAAATGTTTCAGAATAATTTGGTTCCCATGGTTATTGAGCAGAATGCTCGAGGAGAGAGGGCGTACGATATTTATTCTCGTTTGCTGAAAGAAAGGGTAGTTTTTTTAGTTGGACCAATTGAAGAGCAAATGGCCAATTTAATTGTGGCTCAGTTATTATTTCTAGAAGCAGAGGATCCGAATAAAGATATTAATTTGTATATTAATTCTCCTGGAGGAGTTGTTACTGCTGGAATGGCAATTTATGATACAATGAATTTCATTAAGCCATCAGTTTCAACATTGTGTATTGGTCAAGCTGCTAGTGCCGCAGCTTTAATTTTGGCTGCTGGTGCTGAAGGGAAACGTGGTTGTTTGCCCCATTCTACTGTAATGATTCATCAGGTTTTGGGTGGTTATCAAGGGCAGGCTAAGGACATTGAAATTCATGCCAAAGAAGCCTTAAGGGTTAATAACCAAGTAGCCGAAATTTTAGCTAAGCATACTCATAAAACAGTTGATCAAATTAAACAAGATGTAGATAGAGATAATTTTATGAGCGCAGATGAAGCTTTAGCTTATGGGATAATAGATAAAATTTTTACTGTTAGATAGGGGTTATTATGACTGAAAAATCTCTAGATTTAAGTTTAGAGTACATGTGTGAAGAACATTTGGAGTTTTTTAAACAGATATTATTACGTTGGAAAGAACAAATTATTAGTAACAATGCAAGTAATAATTTACATGAGATTAATAATTATCCTGATTTAACTGATCGAGCTAGTTTCGAAGAGAATTTTAATTTAGAATTACGGGAAAGAGAGAGAGAGCGTAAGCTTCTGAAAAAAATTGATCAAGCTATTTTGCGTATCAGCAATCTAGATTATGGGTATTGTGAAGATTGTGGATCAGAGATTGGTTTAAGGAGATTAGAAGCACGTCCAACAGCTACTAAATGCATTGAATGTAAAACAATAGCGGAAATAAAAGAGAAATTAATAAGAGAAGATTAATTAAAATGTATTTTTTTTATAAGTTTTTTATTTTTTTAACTTTGTTTTTAGTGTCAGTTTCTTACGGGGAAGGGGTAGTTTTAAAAAAACAGTCGGGTGGTTTTGTCGGGCAGCATACTTTGAGAACGGATCAGTATGTTTTTAAATCTATGCCAACACTTAATCTCGAAGCAGTTTCTTATGTGCTTATGGATGCTGATACGGGGAAAGTGTTAAAGAGTTTTGAAGAGCATAAGCAAATTTATCCAGCGAGTTTAACTAAAGTTTTAACTTTGTATTTAGTGGCAAATGCGTTGCAAAATGAACAAATTAGCTTGAATGATTTAGTCCCGATTAGTGAAAAAGCATGGCGGACTGGTGGTTCTAAAATGTTTGTTAAAGTGGGTTCTTTAGTAAAAATGGAGGATTTAGTTAGGGGAATTGCTACTGTTTCTGGTAATGATGCAGCTGTTGCTGTTGCTGAGTATTTAGGAGGAAATGAGGAAAATTTTGCGGAAATGATGAATACCAAAGCTGCTGAGTTAGGAATGGTAAATTCGCATTTTGTCAATGCTTCTGGATTACCTAGACCTGATCATTATAGTACTGCTTTAGATTTAGCTAAGTTAATGCATAGTTGGTTTAAAAATATTCCAGAATTTTATTTTTGGTTTAAGGAAAGATGGTTGGATTACAATGGGATTAAGCAGCCAAATCGTAATAGGTTGTTATGGCAGTATGATTGGGTAGATGGGGTAAAAACTGGTCATACTGAAGAGGCTGGTTATTGTTTAATATCATCAGGAATAAGAGATAATTTGCGATTGATAGGTGTGATTATAGGAGCTCCAAAAGAAATAATACGCAATCGAGATGCTTTAGCTTTGTTGAATTTTGGTTTTAGAAATTTTAAAAGGCAATTAATTTTAGAAAAAAATAAAGAAGCAGGTAAGATTAGAATTTTCGGAGGAAAAAGTAATTATCTTAAAGTTGGTACTGTAAAAGATTGGTATGTTACTTTACCTAAATTAAAAGGGGAAGTTAAGACCATGTTCAATATTAAAAAATCGTTGTATGCTCCGGTTAACGTAGGTGAAGTTTGTGGATCAGTAACAGTATTATTTAATGATGAAGTTATTGATGAAACGGAATTAATTTCTCTAGATTCTATTGCTAAAGGTAATGTGTTTAAACGCGTGATAGATTACTTTAGGGCTAAATAGTGATTTCAAGAATTATTATTACGGGTAATATTGCAGTAGGGAAATCATTGGTAGTTTCTTTGTTTAAAAAAAAAGGGGTTTTTGTCATAGATACAGATAATTTGGTACGTGGTCTTTTGAGAAAAGAGCGAATAAAACAACAATTATTTCATTACTTTGGAAATGATATTTTTAATTTTAAAGATGTGGATCGTTTTGTTTTAGCTGAAAAAGTATTCAGTAGTAGGAATGCTTTGTGCTTTTTAGAAGATTTGTTGCATCCTGTAGTTAGGATGATGGTTGAATTAGCTACCCGTCAATTAATTAAATCCGGGTATTCAAAAAAATATTATCTAGTCGTGATACCAGTGTATATAAATAATCGTTATCCTATTGATGGAAATCAAATTTTATTAGTAGATTGTGATCTAGGTGTGCAGAAGAAGCGATTATTATTACGTAATTATTCTAAACAAAGGATAGCTAATATTTTGGCAATTCAAAGTTGTAAAAAAATGTTATGGAATTTGGCAGATAAGATTTTATTAAATAATGAACTGTCACTAGATGCTTTGTTTCATAAGGTGGAGGAACTGGATTATTTATACTCAGTTTAATAAATATTTTCCATGTTTTGTGTGAGTGCTTTAAAATAGTTGACTTTTATAGATACAACTAGTAAAATCTTCATAGATTGCGGGGTAGAGCAGTCTGGTAGCTCGTTGGGCTCATAACCCAAAGGTCATAGGTTCAAATCCTGTCCCCGCTACCAAAATTTTTATAGAGAATGGGCTTGATGCCCATTTTTTGTTTAATGGATAAGTAGAAAAACATGCAAAGTAAAATTGAAGATATTTTAACTAGATATAATTTGCGGTTATGGCATTTGTTGCAGAGTAATGATATTAACAAAAATTCTGTTTGGAAGATTTTTATTGATGATCAGCAGAATAGTGGAAAAATTAGTCTAGATTTATGTGAAAGAGTTAGTAAGGAAATAGCGGATGTAGTTGATGTTGGTTTTGAAGTTTCTTCTCCGGGTATAGAACGCAATTTGTATACATTGGAACATTATCGCTTATTTTTGCATAATAAAGTTAAAATTGCTTTTCGCGATGAAGAAGGTACTTTTTTTAAGAAGTTGGTTTTTCTAGAAGCATTAGAAGGGACTAAAGTTGTTTTCAAAGACGAATATGGAACAATTTTTGATGTTGATTTTCAAAATATTGTTTGGGCAAAATTAAATTATGATTTTGGGGGTAAGAAATGAATAAGGAAATTTTGATGGTAGTCGACTCGGTGTCTAATGAAAAAGGAATAAGTAAGGATATTATTTTTAGGGCTTTAGAAAGAGCCTTAGAGATTGTGACTGCTAAGCGTTATGGAGGAGAGAGTCAGATAAATGTTCGTGTAGCTATTGATAAAAATACTGGAAAACATGAAACTTTTCGCTATTGGAGAGTTGTTGCTGATGATGTAGGTGATTTTGATTCTAATCTAGAAATACCACTATCACATGCAGTTGAATTAAATGGTGATTTAAATGTGGGTGATGTTATAGAAGAAGTGATTGAATCGGTAGATTTTGGAAGAATTGCTGCTCAAGTAGCTAAGCAAGTATTGATGCGAGAAATAAGGAATGCAGAAAAGGAAGATTTAGTTAAGCATTATCGTGGTTTGATTGATAGTCTTCTGACTGGTGTTGTCAAAAAGGTGAATTACGATTCTGTTATTTTAGATGTTGGAGATGGAATTGAGGCAGTTATGTATCGTGAACACATGTTGCCTAGAGAAATGTTTCATTTGCATGACCGTGTGCGTGGTGTGTTAGTAGAAATTCGCGAAGATAGCCGTGGAGCTACGTTAATTTTGAGTAGAACCGTTCCGCAAATGTTGACAGCGTTATTTAAGTTAGAAGTTGCAGAAGTAGGTGAAGATATAATTACCATTCAGCGAGTGGCACGTGATCCTGGGTTAAGGGCAAAAATTGCAGTAAAGACTAATGACGGTAGGATTGATCCAATAGGTGCTTGCATCGGTATTAGAGGAAATCGTGTTCAGAATGTATCTAATGAATTGGATGGTGAACGTATAGATGTTATTTTATGGGATGATGATCCGATCCAATTAGTAGTAAATGCGATGGTTCCAGCGGAACTTCTTTCTATAGTAGTTGATGAAAATAAACATACAATGACCTTGACTGTTAGTGATAATCAATTGGCATTAGCTATTGGGCGTAATGGTCAAAATGTTCGTTTAGCTAGCGAATTAACTGGTTGGAATTTGAATGTAGTGAGTGAAACTATTGCGAAAGAGCAAGTACAACAGGAAGTAAAAACTTTAGGTAAAATTTTTGTTGACAAGCTAATGGTTGATCAAGATCTGGCTAATAGTTTGGTGAAAGAAGGTTTTAGAACATTGGAAGATGTAGCTTATTCGCCACTTAAAGATTTGATGAACATTAAGGGGTTGGATAAAGAAACTGTAGAAATTTTAAAAGAACGTGCTAAAAATATTTTGTTAGAAATGGTATTGATGGATGAAGATAATTTAGGGTCAGTAGAACCGTCTAAAGAACTTTTAGAATTTCCTGGAATTACTAGACATTTGGCTTATTTGTTGGCAAGTAGGGGGATAGTTAGTTTAGAAGATTTAGCTGATCAATCTGTGGATGATTTATCTGATATTAAAGAATTAACTGCTGAAGATGCTGGAAGTTTAATCATGTCAGTTAGAAAACAAATTTGGAACTAGAAACGGGTGTTTATGGCAGAAATTACAGTAGAACAATTGGCGAAAGTAGTTGGCATATCGGTTGTTAGTCTCTTAGAAAAATTACGAGATGCTGGAGTTGCTGTGTCCGATCCTAAAGAGGTATTAGATAATAGACAAAAGCAAATTTTGTTGCGTAAATTGAAAGAAGAAAATAATAGTCGTGGTGAGGTAACTTTAAGCAGGAAAGTAGTGGGTGGTAGTAAAGAACCTGTTGTAAATATTACTGTATTAAAGCGTCGTAGTCATTACGAAGTTGAAGCTAATGATGAATATTCCAGGCCAGTTTTAGAAAAAAAGGACGAAAAAAAAGAAACAGAAAAAGATAAAAAAATTAATACAACATCGGGTAATAATGAAATAAAAAGATCCTCAGAAGAGAACGGTGATACTGTTGTAATAGAAAATTCTGAGAAAAATGCTAAAAGTAAGTATAAAACTAGTGAAGATAGTAAAAAACAAGAAAATTCTTCTGTTTCTGCATTTTTAGAAAATCAAAAGAGAACTAGGGATTTTAAAGATAAAAAAAGTGATAGGGAAAGAATAAAAAAAATATCTAGTTATGTTGCATTGGATGATGATGACAGGTTAGATGAAGATGAATCTTATTACAAGAATAAGGCTCGTAAAAATAAGAAAATAGAAGTTTCGTCGTTATCTTCATCTACCGTTAAAGAAATTAATAAAAATAGAGAAATTACTATTCCCGAAACTTTAACGGTGGCTGAATTAGCTCAGAGAATGTCGATTAAAGTAGCAGAAGTAATTAAAGTTTTGATGAAGTTGGGGACAATAGCTACTATTAATCAAATGTTAGACCAGTCAACGGCTGCATTGGTTGTAGAAGAAATCGGTTTTAAATATCGATTGGTTAAAGAAACTATTTCAGAGGATGATTTGGTATTGTTAGAAGAAACTGAAGGTTTAGAAGTTATTTTGCGTGCTCCAGTTGTTACCATTATGGGGCATGTTGATCACGGTAAAACTTCTTTGTTAGATTTTATTCGTCGTACTAAGGTTGCTGCAAAAGAAGCAGGTGGAATCACTCAGCGTATTGGAGCGTATCGTGTTAAAACGGCGAAAGGGGAAATTACTTTTTTGGATACTCCAGGACATGAGGCTTTTACTGCGATGCGAGCTAGAGGTGCTAAGTGTACCGATATCGTGGTGTTAATTGTAGCGGCTGATGATGGAGTAAAGCCGCAAACAGTGGAAGCTATTAAACATGCTCAGGCAGCGAAGGTTCCGATTATTGTAGCAATTAATAAAATTGATAAGCCAGGAGCTGATATTGAAAGGGTTAAAACTGAATTAACGAAATATAATATTATTCCAGAAGCCTGGGGTGGTGATGTTATGTTTCAAGAAATTTCTGCCAAAACAGGTGCAGGAGTAGATGAGTTATTAGACTCAATATTGGTGTTATCCGAAGTTTTAGAACTAAAATCACCGGTTGCTTGCGCAGCACGTGGTGTTGTGTTAGAAGCTCATTTGGATAAAGGTCACGGTCCTGTAGCAACAGTATTAGTACAGCGTGGTCGTTTAGTACAGGGAGATGTTTTATTAACAGGTTTATTTTTTGGTAAAGTTAGGGCTATGTTCAATGATAGTGGGGTAAAGGTGAAAGAAAGTTTACCATCTTATCCTGTAGAAGTGTTAGGATTATCCGGTATACCTAGTGCTGGAGATGAGTTTTTAGTTGTGGATAGTGAAAAGAAAGCGCGAGAAGTTGCTTTATTTAGACAGGGGAAGTTTAGAGAAGTTAAATTAGCTAAACAGGCAGTAAAATTAGAAAATTTTTTAGCTAAAATGAAAGAACAGGATAGTAAGGTTTTAAGTATTGTTTTGAAAGCAGATTTACAAGGTTCAGTGGAAGCGATAGAAGATATGTTGAATAAACTTTCTTTTGATGAAGTTAGAGTTGAAGTAGTTGCTAATGGTGTCGGAGGAATTACCGAAACAGATGTTAATTTAGCTTTGGCTTCTCATGGAATTGTAATTGGATTTAATGTGCGTGCTGATAGTGCTGCAAAAAATTTAGCTGAGCGTGAGGGTGTAGATTTGCGTTATTATAGCATTATTTATAAATTAGCAGATGATATTAAAGCGGCTTTATCGGGAATGTTAGCGCCTACTTATGAGGAACAAGTTATTGGTTTGGTTGATGTAAGAGAAGTTTTTAAATCTTCTAAATTTGGCACTATTGCTGGTTGTATGGTTTTAGAAGGTATGGTGAAGAAAGGAGCAACGGTAAGAATATTAAGAGATCAAGTTGTTATTTATAATGGTGAAGTAGAATCAATTCGTAGATTTAAAGATGATGTTACAGAGGTTAAACAAGGTATTGAATGTGGTATTGGAATAAAAGGCTACAGTAACTTAGAAGTAGGTGATCAGTTTGAAGTATATAAAAGTGTTTTAGTTAAACGAACGGTTAATTAATATGCTTAGTCCTTTAGATGAGCGTTATTCGGTTGAAATAAAAGATTTATTTCCAATTTTTAGCGAATTTAATTTGATGAATTGTCGAATTAATGTCGAAATTATGTGGTTATTTGCTCTGGAAGAAATTGGGTTATTTAGCATAAATGAGGTTTATAGAAAAAGTTTAAATGAACTATTAACTGGTTTTTCGGAGAAAGATTTTATTGAAATTAAGAATAAAGAAAAGGAAACTAGGCATGATATAAAAGCAGTTGAATACTTTTTAAAAGATCGTTTGTTTCAATTAGATTCCAAATTAATTGAATGGGTTCATTTTGGTCTGACTTCCGAAGATATTAATAATTTGAGTTATGCTTTAATTCTAAGTAAAGCTAGGAATATTTTATTAGTAACGTTGGAAAGTGTATGTAAAAAATTAAGGACTATGGTATCGAAATATGCAGAAGTTGCGATGTTAAGTCGTACTCATGGTCAATTCGCTTCTCCGACGACGTTTGGAAAAGAAGTAGCTAATTTTGTATCGAGATTAGAATATGTAATTGAACAATTAAAGCAACTTAGAATTTTTGGAAAATTAAACGGTGCGGTAGGTAATTTTAATGCTTTAGTTGCATGTTTTCCTGATGTGGATTGGATTACTTTAACCGAAAAATTAGTGAATAAATTTGGTTTAAATTATCAACGGTATACGACTCAAATAGAACCACATGATTGGATGGGTGGACTAAGTAATATTTTTTTACAGATAAATGTAATTTTGCTGGATTTAGTGCGTGATTTTTGGGGATATAATGCATTAGGATATTTAAAGCTACAGATAAATAATCAGGAAATAGGATCTTCAACAATGCCTCATAAAGTTAATCCTATCGATTTTGAAAACAGTGAGGGTAATTTAGGCATTGCTAATGCATTATTTCAACATTTTAGTACGAAGTTACCTATTTCTCGTTGGCAAAGGGATTTGAGTGATTCTACTGTGTTGCGTAATTGGGGGGTTGCATTAGGTCATAGTTTGCTAGCTTATCGTAGTTTGTTACGTGGCTTAGATAAAATAATAGTTGATGAAGAAGAAATAAAAAATGATTTAGATAATCATTGGGAGGTATTAGCTGAGCCGATACAGATGATTTTACGAAAACATGGGGTAATTGGAGGATATGAATTATTAAAGAAATTAACTCGTGGGAAAAGAGTTACTCGTGAAATAATAGAACAACTAGTTAATCAGTTACCGTTGACTTTAGAAGTACGTGAGCAAATTTTAAAGTTAAGGCCGTGGACTTATCTAGGTTTATCGGTAAAATTAGCTAAAACTATATGATAATGGAATATTTGAATGTTATTCTATTGGTAATTATTTTAATAGGATGTTTATTAGTAGGATGTTATTTTAGGAAAATTAAACAATATAAATTTTTTAAAAGTTACCAGGACGAAGTGTTTAGAGATGTAAATGATAATTTTCAAAAGGAAATAATAAATTTAAGACAGCAATTATTAGATGTATTAGGTAGTTATGTAAGTCAAATTACTGGGAGAATGGATAGTTTTAATCACCAAATCGAGGTCCGTTTTGGAGAAATTACAAAGGAAGTAAATCATCAATTGAATCAGGGTTATGAAAAAAATCATAATTTGTTTGGGGAGGTTATTCAAAGATTATCGTTAATTGATCACGCTCAGGAACAATTAGGAAATTTGGGTGGACAGATTCAAAACTTGCAAGATGTATTGAATGATAAACGTGCAAGAGGAGCATTCGGGGAAATGCAATTACATTTGTTATTGAAAGAAACGCTGGCAGATTCGCAATATCATTTGCAGTATAGTTTAAGTAATGGTTGTAGGGTAGATTGTTTTTTAAAATTGCCAAATGCTATGGGGAATATCGCTATTGATTCTAAATTTCCGTTGGACAATTATCGTAGGGCTTTAGATATATCTTTATCTGATAAAGAACGTAATTTTTTTAAAAATCAGTTCAAAGCAGATGTTAAGAAACATATTCAAGATATTGCAGAAAAATATATAATTCCCGGGGAAACAGCTGAAGGAGCGATCATGTTTTTGCCGTCAGAATCAATTTTTGCAGAAATTCATAGTTATTGTTTGGAATTAGTAAATTTTTCCCATCAAAAAAGAGTTTGGATTGTATCGCCATCTACTTTAATGGCATTGTTATTAACTATAAGTTCATTAATAAAAGATGTTAAAACCTACCATAATATGGAAGAAATCAGGGTAAGGTTAGCAGCTTTATCTAAGGAATTTTCTCGTTTTCAGGAACGAATTGAAAATTTTACTAAACATTATCGTTTAGCTGAAGATGGGTTAAGTCAAATTAAATTAACAGCTGATAAAATTATAAAAAATTTTTATCAAATTGCTAATCATGAAGAGATGAAGTAATATGTTTACAGTAATGGATAACTAAAAGTTAGATTTTTGGAAAATTTATGAATAAACTAACATTAATTAATTTAGTATATAGTCATGGTTAAACGTGCTTTACCGATAGGAGTAGATAATTTTGAAAAATTAATAGAAAATAACTATTATTACGTAGATAAGACTTTATTAATAAAAGAGCTATTAGATAAGAAGGGTGATGTAAATTTATTTACTCGTCCCCGTCGTTTTGGTAAGAGTTTAAATTTAAGCATGTTACGTTATTATTTTGAGAACGTAAGTATTTTTAATAAAGATAATTCTTCTTTATTTAAGGGATTAAGAATCATGGATGCTGGAGAAGAGTACGCAAAAGAATTGGGTAAATATCCAGTGATTAGTTTATCTTTAAAATCAGCTAAGCAACCTACTTTTGATATAGCCTATCATTTGTTGTTTACCCGTATCCAGGAAGAGTATTATTATCACGAATATTTATTGGATAGTAGTTACCTAAACGAAGCACAAAAGGACCGATATCGTTTGATTTGTAATGGTAAAGTAGATTACAAATCAGTTTGTGAGAGTATTCAGTTTTTATCGCAATGTTTATTTAAACATCATCAACAAAAAGTAATTATTTTAATAGATGAGTACGACGTACCATTAGAAAATGCTTATTTTGAGGAAAAACGCGGCGAGAGGGATTTTTATCGCAAAATGGTAAGTTTTATTAGATCTTTA
>JAZNNJ010000015.1:0-20890 GCA_045580225.1 Gammaproteobacteria bacterium
TATTGAAAATAAAAAATGCAAAATTGTAACAATATTTAATATAAAAATTAAAATACATGAATATGCAACGTGAATCATTAAAAATTTATATAATTAAAATATAAAATATTGCTAACTAAAAATGAATTATATCTCAATGCACCAAAAACCTGAAGTCAGCATAATCGTACCCATATATAATGTTGAAAAATATCTAGAAGAATGCCTAGAGAGTATAATCAACCAAACTTTAAAAGAAATCGAAATAATTTGTATCGATGATTGCTCGACCGATAATTCTCTATCAATTTTAAAGAAATATCAAAAAAAAAGTCCAAGAATAAAAGTTATAGCTTTATCTCAAAATCTAAAACCAGGTAATGCTAGAAATAAAGGATTAAATATAGCTTCTGCACCATACATAATGTTTGTAGATGCTGATGATTTTCTTGAAAAAAACGCTTTAGAATTACTTTATAACAAAATGATTGAACAAGAAGTAGATATCGTTATTTCCCATATTATTAACTTTTCAGAACACAAACAACTTGATCCAATAAAAGAAAATTTTGACTCCTACTATAATAAAATAAAGAAAAAAGAAGGAAAATATGAAATGAAAAATATAATAGAATTCCGTTCTAGTACATACGCTAAACTATTTAAAAAATCTATTATAGATAAATACAATATTAGATTCCCTATAAAGCTTATTAACGAAGACGAAGCTTTCCATTGGACATATTTTTCATTAATTTCCAATATTTATTTTCTTGAACAACCTCTTTATCACCGTAGAATTCGCGATACCGGAATAATGGTTCAACGTACCATTAATAGAATAGGAGCATTTGACATGATAAAAATATTGGAAATTACTTATAATAACCTAAAGCAAGTTGGTACTTATCAAAAATATAAAGAACAATTTTTTGACTATTTCCAAATTCATTGGAAACAAATTCTTGGTCGATGCCAAAACAAAAAACAACGTAAAAATATTCAACTAAAATTAAAAAAATTAGAAAATTGTTTATTTTTGACTCCAATACAACGCTTTTTTTCTGTAATAAATACAAAAACACATAAAGTGATTCGTTTTTTGGGTATAAAATTTAAAATTAAAAAATTCTAAGAAATTGTCCTGTTTATTCTCGCTATCATTATACTAGCAACACGGTTACTTTACTTAAATACAACGATTTTATTTTTTCAAAAATAAAATCGTAAAATCTAAGCAAAAACTAAATCTAGTTTATTACACTGCCGAAATTGGTATTGATACGATTTCTCTAGAAATAAATGACACCTCTGGTTTTAAACATAAAACAATTTTCTTAGATATCGGTTTTTTTAATTTATCAAGCACATTAAAATTCTTGCAGATATTCAAAGTTGGCATCATTGTCTTTTTTACTTCTACTGGATAAATGGTATTATTGGCTTCTATAAGAAAATCAATTTCTTTAGCATCTTTATCTCTATAAAAATAAATAAGGGGTTCTTTTGCATTATGCCAATATGATTTAAGGATTTCAGATAACGCGTAAGTTTCAAGTATAGCTCCACTCATTGCTCCTGCCTCCAGTGATTTTGGACTATCCCAACCCGTTAAATAAGTACATAATCCTGTATCTAAAAAATAAAGTTTAGGAGTTTTAATGATCCGATTAGTCACATTACTATGATAAGGATGTAATAAATAAACTAAACCTGACGCCTCCAGTATACTTAACCATATTTGGACTGTTTTGTTATCAATAGATACATCTTTAGCAATATCTGCCATATTAAGTAATTGTCCCGTTCTTGCTGCAACGGCCTTTATAAAATTATTAAATATTATTGTATTTGAAATATTATAAGAACCTTTAACATCTCGATCTATGTATGTTTTTACATAAGAACTATAATATATATCCCTATCTTCCCCTTTTCTACTAACTAATTCAGGAAATGAACCGTTGAAAATATTAGTATAAATAGTTTGCAATATACCCTCTACCTTCTTCTGCTTTTGAAGATTTGCTATAAATTCATCTGTAGGTAAAAAGTGAGTAGCATCCGGATGTTTACTTATTTCCTGATTAGATAAGCCTAATAAATCAAGTATTGCCACTCTACCCGCTAAAGTTTCTTGAACTCCTTTCATCAAATGAAATTTCTGCGATCCTGTTAATAAAAATAAACCTTTTTCACCCCTATGTTGATCTACGTATATTTTAATATAACTAAAAAGTTCCGGAGCATATTGAACTTCATCAATCAAAATAGGTGGCTGATGTTCCTGTAAAAATAAAACCGGATCATTAATCGCTTTAGCTCTTTCATTCAGATCATCCAAAGTAACACGACTGTACCTATCAGAAATATAATTTTCTAATAAAGTCGATTTACCAACTTGACGAGGGCCAGTGATTAGCAATACGGAAAAATTTCGAGTTAACCTATCAAGATGTTTTTCTAAAGTTCTTTGATACATAAGTTTCTCGGCTAAAATGGAATTACATTCCAATATAGACTAAAAAATTGTAGTTTCAAGCAATTTTCATTCTAAAATTCCTTTTTAATCTAAATCTTAACGAGCATACTAACCTGAAATAAACCAAACAAATGTTACCTGAAATCTAATCCATCTTTTAAACTAACTATGTATATACTTTAAAGCAAGGTTCATTATCGCCAAAAATAGCATACAGGTACTGCCTAAATATCTTCCGTTAAAGGAAATACCTCGCAACCAGAATACAACACAATACCTTTTTTAAATTGTTCTCCACAAACTGATTTTAATTCCTTTAAACTAGACAAACATTTTTTATCAATAAATTTAGAAGATTTAACCTCAATCCCAACAATCTCCCCTTGCATATTTTCTAACACAAAATCTACTTCGTTACCAGATTGAGTCCGAAAATGTGAAAGTTCTACATTTTCAAATCCTACCGTTTTATACAACTCACTAGCTACAAAATTTTTAAATATATGACCAAACGTTTGTTTATCCGTATCATATATTTCATTTAAATCCCGTTTTAATATATACAATAAAAAATTACAATCAACGTAATATAGTTTAGGCGATTTTACATATCGCTTATTCAATTTATTTGGCTTTGCCCAAGGTTTAATATTAAACAAAGTAAAGCTATTCAACGCAAACGAGAACATTTTTTCATAAGTTCTATAATCTATTCCTATTTCGTTTGCAATTCCCATGTTATTTAGCAAACCTCCCGTTCTTAAAGCAAGAATAGATAACAAACTCACCATCATATTCGGCTTCTTTAAATCGGATATAGATTTAACGTCTCGATTCAATATAGTTGTAAGATAACTATCAAACCATTTAATTCTATCAATGGACACGTCCATTGCAATTTCCGGATAAGTTGACTTTTTAATAATATCGACAATATCAAAATCATCATATCGAGCAATTTTAAAATCTTGATTGAAAATCTTATCAATCAAAGAATCATTTGATCCACAAACTTCACTCGTTGAAAATGAATACAAAGTTAGCACAGACATTCTGCCCACCAAAGCCTCTGACAATTTTGGAAGCGCTAATAAGTTTGCAGAACCTGTTAAAAGAAATTTTTGCGTCGTATTACCATTCAAACGGTTATTATCTATCGTCATCTTTAAATACGGAAAAATTTCTGGAGCAAATTGGACTTCATCTATGATATTTAACATACTATCCGAAAGACCATCAACAAACGCACCTGGATTAGTTTTTGCCGAATTCAATAATAAAGGAGAATCGAAAGTTATATGGTTAACTTTAATTTCTTGCGATAAATGAAAACAAAGTGTTGATTTACCAACTTGCTTTCCCCCGTTAAGATAAGTTAAAGGTCTAGTTTCTAAGCTTTTTAAAAGTTCTTTGGTAATATTACGTTCAATATATTCCACATTAATATCCTATATTTATTTACATAACCATCCAATAATTGATTGCAATGTAATCTAATATTTATAAAAATCAAAATATGAAAAATTAGTTCATCTATAGACTCTTTAGATCCTAAAACTTCCGTATTTTCAAAAAATAAGGTATTATTTGCAAGTTATTAATTAGCAATTAGTTATGTATCAACAAGTAAATAAACCTAAAATAAGCGTAATTATACCGATATATAATGTCGAGAAATATTTAAGAGAATGCTTAGATAGCGTCATCAATCAAACTCTAAAAGAAATCGAAATAATTTGTGTTGATGACGGATCTACCGATAATTCTGGTAAGATTATTGATGAGTATGCAAGAAAAGATAAACGAATTAAGGTTGTTCATAAAAAGAATGAAGGTGCAGGTATTGCTAGAAATATCGGAATAAAAATTGCTACCGGTAAATATCTATCGTTAATTGATAGCGACGATACATACAATCTTCAAAT
This sequence comes from Gammaproteobacteria bacterium, assembly GCA_045580225.1. GTDB lineage: Bacteria > Pseudomonadota > Gammaproteobacteria > UBA9339 > UBA9339 > CAUUCF01. The sequence goes on from JAZNNJ010000015.1 coordinate 4,387, forward strand.
GCTAAATAAACTTTACAATAGAGCTGAACAAGATCAATTAGATATCGTAGTATGTAGATCTCAAGCCATTGATATGAGAAATAATAAAATTATTAAAACAGATTGGACTATTAAACAACAGTTACTGCCTAACGAAAAAATTTTTAATTACAAAATGTTACCCAAATATACTTTCCAATGGTGTATTGGTTGGAGTTGGGATAAACTTTATAATAGAGAATTTGTTATTAAAAATAAATTAGAATTCCAGAATTTAAGACATACAAATGACGCTTACTTTGTCTTTATATCACTAATTTTAGCAACAAAAATATCTGTTATAAATGACATTTTGATTACACATAAAAAATTTACTGGAACTCAATTATCAGAAACTCTTGATTATGCCCCTATGTGTTTTATTAAAGCAATTTACAAAATAAAACACAAACTAGAAGTGATAAACATCTACGAAGAAAATGAACAAAGTTTTTTAAATTGGTGTATAGATTTTTGTTCATGGCATTATTCGCGCCTATCTAAAAATAAATACAAAATAAAATTATCAATCAACAAAATTATTAAAGAATTCAAAATTTTAAAAAAAGATAAAAATTACTTTTATTTTGACAATTATAAAAAACTTCAACAATTAACATTTTTGTATACAAAACTATCTAATAAAATATTATCATTATTAAAATCATTTATTGCAAAATACTAAATTAACATTACCACAGGAAATGAACACTAAACTAACATAGTATACAAATTATTTAAGGCTTTTTATACTTTAAACTAAACAAAAACAAATAATTTTTTCACAACAAAAATTTTAATACTATTACGAAAAAATAAATTATCTCATTCGAGCAACTAAGCATCTAAATTATCGCTTTAATATACACATTTTTCATTAAATTATTATACAAACCAAAAGTACCAAACTTCATTAAATATCCGGTATTTTTAAGTGCTTTTTCAAAAAATTAATTTTATAAATTTTCTTGTAAACACAAAAAATGTTCTTATAACAATCTTTAGCTCATTTCCTTTTTGAAAATTCATACTAATTATTATATCAGGATTCAAATACACCAAAACCGATGAAAATTACTTTTCTACCTATTTAATTATAGCAAATACAAATTTCATTATTTCCTAACTCTACAGTAGAAGTTATTTCACATAAGATATAAAAATCGCTACATTTTTTACTCTTGCAATTGCAACACGTTGTTTTTGACCGCCTGATAATAAAATCACCCTTTCTACTTTTTGAGTATTCATTCTATCTTTTAAAGTCGCAATAAATTCATAAAAATAAACATTTTAATTGCTTTTTTTAATTTGTTCGTTATTTGTATTCTAATTTCTTAATAAAATATTTTCTTTTATTGTGCCGGAAAACAAGAAGTTATCTTGGAATACAACTGCAATATTCTCTCTTGAAGATTCGAGTATGTAATTTCTGATATAGGTTCCGTCTATTAAAATATTTCCTGATTTAACATCATAAAAACAAGGTTATATTGTTTTTAAAAATTTTAAACTCAATTATTCTGGTTTATTAACTATGTATTCTTTTGCTTCAAGGTTTTTCATTCCCTTAACGTTTATTCCAAACCTTTTTATCACAATATAAAACATCATTAACGCTGCTATAAATAATACAAAGCTCCCACTTGAAATTGCACTAGTTTGCACTAAATAGCTACCATAACCAATTGCAAAACCAATACTAACGAATACCATAACGTGCATTATTGAAAAAATACTTCCATTGCTCTGTGTAATTTTTATCCTTAATCTAAATAAATTTTCAAGTTGTTTTGCTTAAAATCATCAATCTATCTGTCCTAAATAATCATTCCATGCATCCTTTTACAAAAATCTTACACTATCCGTCAAACTATCTATTAAAATAAAAGATAAAAAAATACAATTAAAATCGGAGAGGGTGGGATTCGAACCCACGAAGAGCTAAGCCCTTAGCCGATTTCGAGTCGGCCCCGTTATGGCCACTTCGGTACCTCTCCCAAAAAACTAAAACGTCGCCAAACCTCCATTAACGTGCAATACCGTCCCTGTCATATAACTACTAGCTTCACTAACCAAATATTCTACTAATTTAGCGATATCTTCCGGTTTGCCCGCTCTTTTCATCGGTATTCTTTGCAAAATCATTTCCTTTTGTTCTGTTGTTAAAGAAGCGGTCATATCCGACTCAATAAAACCAGGTGCAATACAATTAACCGTAATATTACGACTAGCAACCTCTAGAGCCAAACTTTTACTAAATCCAATTAAACCAGCTTTAGCCGCTACATAATTAGCCTGACCTAAATTACCTGATACGGCTACAACTGAACTTAAATTAATAATACGTCCCCAACGCTTCTTCAACATTCCCCTTAAAAAACAACGAGTAAGATAAAAAATACTATTTAAATCCGTATCTATCACCTGTCTCCATTCCTGATCCGACATCCTCATTACTAGATTATCTCGACAAATACCTGCATTATTAACCAAAACATCGATATTTTTCCAATGCTCTGGTAAATCATTAAACCAAACACTAATTTCTTCTTCCCGACTAAGATCAACCGAAAATCCTCTACCACCCGATGATTCTAGCAAACCTTTTAAAGAATCAGGAACTTCTTGACGGCATATCCCCAAAACACAGAAATCTAAATCTACTAAACTCTTTGTAATAGCCAATCCTATTCCACGACTAGCTCCCGTTACTAACGCTATCTTCTTTTTATTATCCATTAAAAATTTCCTTTATTTCTGTAAATTGTTCGCTTAAACTCCACCCTTGTAAATTTGGCCTAATTCTTTTTATTAAATTTATTAAAACCTTACCTGGACCGCACTCTATAACCAAATCTGCGTCTATTCTGTTAACTATTCCTACCCAATTTACAGGATTAAACATCTGTTGCACCAATAATTCTTTAATTTCAACTGACGAATTATGAATCGCTGCGTCCACATTAGAAAAAACTGGCACCTTAGGTTCACTAAAATTAAACTGCTCTAAATCTCTAGAAAAATTCAAAGCAGCTTCTTTCATTAGTAAACAATGGGAAGCTACTTTAATCGGCAATAATTTAGCCAATCTGGCTTTCATAATTTTAATTTCATCCATTACTAATCTACAACTAGATAAAAAACCAGATAAAACAAACTGTTGTTCACTATTCAAATTAGCAATCGCCACGTATTCTGAAGATAAACTACTAACTTCTTGACAAACTAAGGATAATTGTTCTTGGCTTAAACCCACTACCACTAACATACCCATTTCACGCTCCGAACTAGCATTCATCCTAGAACTACGTTTCATAACGATCTTTAAAGCCTGGCTAAAAGTAAGCACTTCCGATGCAACTAATGCACCATATTCTCCCAAACTATGTCCAGCAACACAATTAGGTAAATCAAAAACTAAACTCTGCAAAATTTTCCACCAAGCAACTTCAGCCGTCAATAACAACGGTTGCACTAAATTAATATCACTAATTAAACTTTCATCTTTAAACGCTAAATTTACATCCAAATTTAAAATATCAGAAGCTTCCTCTATAACTTCGTCAACCGTTGCTTTACCAATAAAAGGCAACAATCCCATACCAACTTTTTGTGAGCCTTGTCCCGGAAAAACTACTGCATATTTCATTAATTATAGCTCCTCATTCTGAAAATCCTTTTCATTAGCATCTCTCATTATCTCTTCAACCTTACTTCTGATACGTTGAGGAACTTTATTCTCTACTTCAAGCATCGCTTTACTAATCGAATGAGTAAAACCATTAATATCAGCTCCACCATGACTCTTGACCACAATTCCATTTAGCCCTACCAATGAAGCCCCATTATATTTATTTGGCTCCAAGTTACGATATAATCGCTTAAACAATGGTAAAGCTAAAAAAGCACACACTTTAGTAATTATACTACTTAAAACACTCTTCTTCAAAAGCGCAGCAACCAACTTCATTGCCCCTTCGATAGTTTTCAACACTACATTACCAGTAAAACCATCACAGACAACAACATCTACTTCACCTTTAAATAATTCATTACCTTCAATAAACCCTACATAATTAATATGTGGATTATTAGCTAATAAATTAGCAGCTTCTTTAATCTGTTCATTACCTTTAATTTCTTCAGTGCCGATATTTAACAAAGCTACTTTAGGCTGCTCAACTTTATCTACTACCGAAGCTAATACTGACCCCATAACCGCCAGTTCTACTAAATCCTTAGCTTTAGCTTCAATAGTTGCCCCTAAATCTAAAACATTCGTTCCTATTTTTTTATTTAAAGCCGGAAAATGCGTAGTAATCGCTGGACGAGACACTCCAGGAATCATCCTCAATACAAACCTACTAATCGCCACTAATGCTCCAGTATTACCGGAACTAACACATGCCTCTGCTTCATGATTAGCAACCAAATTAATCGCAACTCGCATGGAAGAATCTTTCTTACTTCTAAGTGCTCTAGAAGGAGACTCATCCATTAAAATCTGCTGAGAAGCATGTTTTATCGACAATCGTTTAATAATCTCATCATTATTCTTATAGCGATCATCTTCCTTTAAAACCCTTTCTATTGCTTCCTGGTCCCCAACCAAAACTAACTCTAAATCTTTATGATACTCCAACGCATTTAATGAGGCAGGCACTGTTACTTTGCAGCCTACATCTCCCCCCATCGCATCAACGGCAATTTTCATACTTTTTTACTCTTCCGTATGTTGTTCATTAAGATTTTCTTCTAAATCTTTTATTTTCGCTTGCTTTGGCACGATCACTTGCCTTCCACGGTAATAACCACTTGCAGTCATATGATGAAAACAATGGGTTTCACCTGTAGTTTTATCCATAACCAAAGCTGGGTTACTCAATGCACTATGCGAACGACGCATCCCCCTTTTAGATCTTGTCACACGACTTTTTTGAACCATAACTTTTCTCCAATAACACTAGCTACACAATTTAAAACATTTATATAAAATGTCAAATACTATCCTATTTATTATCCTGTAAAATTTAACTCCAATAACCGATGAGCCAATGCCGCTTCTTTGGGTAAATTAAGTTTTTGATATGCTTTTTCCATTAATATTAACCCCTCCTTAATCTGCAGCGCCCCATCATATTCCTTAAGTAAAACTCGTACTCGATTAATTGCTGCAATATAAGCCTCTCTTTCAAAATAAAATTTCGCAATATCTAATTCTTTTTCAGCCAATACATTACGAATAAAAAGCATTTTTTTTCTAGAATCTTTAGCAAATTCACTATCCGAATATTTGCTAACTACCATATTAAAATCTTGAAATGCTAACCTAAAACCATCTAAATCAACACGAGATAACTTACTATGAAATAAACGCTGTCCTAAAGTTCTACCTTTCTCCAAATGCGCTAAACCACGATAATAATAAACTTTATCCAAAGTTTTATCCTCTGGATACAACCTTATAAAACGCCCCGTAGATGCCAACACTAAATCATAATTGTTTTCTAAATAATAAGCATCAATGATTTTTAACTGCCCAATTTTAGTTTCAGCTTCAAATGGATATAACGCATCTAAAGTTTCGTAATACCTAATAGCATCTAAATACTCACCCTTCTTAAACTGTCGATCCCCTAAATCTAATAAAGTTTGAGCTGAATATTTTTGATATTTTTCTGGGTCAAATTCTACTTCTGCACAACCAATCACAAACAACCCTAAAAACATTAACCAATATTTTTTCATAGTTACTTAACCTTTTCGCTTTTATAACCGTTAGCCTGAGATAAACGATCTAGCACTTTATTAACAAAACGATAACCATCCACTGATCCAAATTTCTTAGATAATTCTAATGCTTCATTAATTGCTACCCTATAAGGAATCATTGCAACCGTCATTTCATACGTCCCGATTCTTAAAATAGTTAATTCTACCAAATCCAATTGTTCAAAAGGACGATCCAAAAAACCAATAAATTTTTTATCTAAAAACTTTTGTTTTTCAACTATTTCTAAAAATTCCTGCTCAAAAAATACCACATCTACTTTTTTAACATTTATTTCCGATAAAAAATTTTGCAAAATTTCCTTTACCGAATTCTTGGTTACTTCCCACTGATACAAAGCCTGTAAAAGCAAAGCCCGTGCTTTGCGACGCATATACAATTTCATAATTATTTTTCATTTAACATTTGAATTTCCCGTCTAAACGACTCAACATCATTAAAACTTCGATAAACTGAAGCAAAACGAACATATGCTACTTGATCAAACTCCCTTAGCACCTCCATCACCATACTACCAATCTCAATCGACGTAATCTCTTTTTCCCCATTTCTTCTAATTCTATCTAGAATACCTTGCATCATACGCTCAATCTCTTCTTCTGGAAAAGGTCGCTTTTGTAAAGCACAATTAATCCCTTTACGTAATTTTTCTTCACTAAAACATTCCCTAACTTTATTATTCTTAATTACCAAAGGATAACGCAGCTCTGCCACTTCATAGGTAGTAAAACGCGCCTCACATATTATACACTGACGTCTACGTTTAATCTGTTTACCATCCAAGAACAATCGAGAATCTAATACCTTAGTATCTGCCGCACAACAAAAAGGACAATTCATAATTAAAACCTATAAATAAACCCAACTGCATAAGTTTGCATCGATGGTAAATCATTAACCTTCCATGTTGAAGCAAAACTTAAATCAAAACCTAATTCTTTAGATACCCAATAACAAACCCCACCACCTACGATTGGTACTAAGTGACAATCCGGCGACTGAGAAGAAAATTTCCCATCCCTAGATTCTAATGAAGATCTAAAAACTAACCCAACACCACTTTTAGCGTAAATACTAAAATTATTAGCTAAAAGCAAATTTACCTTCCCTACTAAATGTCCACCTTGCTGCAACATGTATTGTTTTTCAGTTTTATTTTCAAAACAAGGATTACCGTAATACTGATAACCTAATTCTAACGACCAATATTTTAAGAAATTATATCCTAAATAACTTTGCATCGTAAAATGCAAACTCTCATCAAATTTGTTACCATAACCAGCATAGTTATAGTTATCATAATTAAAATCCAAAACCCCATATTGCAAACCAATATAAAAACCTGAATAATTAACCTCAGCAAATTGACTATCACTATACCCTAATGAAATCAAGCTCATAGATATTATCAAACTAAAAAAAATTTTTTTCATATAAAAATTATTTTATCTCTCCTAATCTAAAATGTCTTCTACAAACTGCAGTATAACACTCATTACCGCCAATCAGAACTTGTTCACCAGCTCTTAAAACCTTCCCACTTTGATCTGTTCTTAAATTCATAATTGCTTTTCTTCCGCAATGACAAATAGTCTTTAACTCAACCAAATGATCGGCCCAACCTAATAACCAAAGACTACCCTCAAAAAGATTACCTAAAAAATCAGTCCGTAACCCGTAAGCTAAAACCGGAATATCTAAATCATCTGTTACAAAAGCCAACTGTTTAACTTGATCTTCTTTCAAAAATTGCGCCTCATCTACTAAAACACATTTTAAGTTGGAATATTGTTCCTTACGTTGTTGAATTAATTTAAATAAATCTGTAGTTGCATCAAAAACACTAGCTTCTTTTTGTAAACCAATTCTAGATGTAATTTTTTTTACCCCATAACGATCATCCAATTTTGGCGTGAGTAAAAAAGTATCCATCCCTCGTTCCTGATAATTATAACTCGACTGTAGCAAAGAAGTACTTTTTCCCGCATTCATTGCTGAATAATAAAAATAAAGTTTAGCCATAAACTGTAACCTCTTTAGAAATTTGTTCCCTTATATAGTTACAATAGTGAATAATCTCATGCATACAACTAACCAAATTATCCGAAACAAGCTGACTAACACTTATTGTATTCACGACATACTTAATCGCAAAAAAATTATATTCTAGAATAGAACTACATTGCATATTAATTATTTGATACATTAAATAATAAACATTACTACCATCTTTACAGTCTAAAATATACCGGAGAGAGGGCTCGAACCTCCACGAAAATTTCACAAACACCTGAAGCTTGCGTGTCTACCAATTCCACCACTCCGGCTTATTTACCTCACTAATTATCTTCAAAATCCTCGCAATGATTTTGTTGATACTCTTGCATCAAATACCCCTTTTCGGTCAAAGGAGCACGACTAATTCCCAAGGACTCAGTACGATTTAAATTTAAATTCCGACTAATCCTTCGACAAACAGCTTCCCGCTCTACTAAATTTTTCTCAACTTTCACAGAAGAAGCACACCCTAATAACCCAAAACTACCGAATAACAACACTGCTTTCCACATCTTAACAACCTTTTTAATCGTTGAAGCTAACATATTTTATCATATAAAACAAGATACCATCCCAAAACTACAAATGTTGCTTTATCTCTCGATTTTTATTTAATTGTTTGCTTAATTTATCAATTAATAAATCAATGGTTTTATACATATCATCAGAAGTAGCTTCTCCATAAAATTCACCACCTGCGTGAACAACTGCACTAGCTTTATGTTCGCCCTTTGTTACTTCCAATGTAACTTTAATTTCTTCAATTTGATCATTATATTTTGCTAATTTTTTAATTTTTTTATTAATTAACTCTTCTAAACTTGGCGATTTACAACCGTTAATCTGAATTTGCATATCCTTTTCCTCCTTTATTATTAAAAATTAAACTCATTTCCCAAATAAGTTTCCCGTACCGCCTTATTATCAAAAATCTCCTGAGCATTACCTGATGTCATTACCACCCCATCATTAATAATATACGCCCGATGACAAATCGATAAAGTTTCACGAACATTATGATCAGTTATTAAAACACCTACTCCACGTTTACTAAGATGAACAATAATTTTTTGCAAATCAATGATTGAAATTGGATCAATCCCAGCAAAAGGCTCATCTAACAAAATAAATTTCGGATCACTAGCTAAAGCCCTAGCAATTTCCACCCTACGCCTCTCACCACCAGATAAACTTATTCCTAAAGTATCCTTTAGATGACTAACTCTGAATTCTTCCATTAAATTCAATGCTGTTTTTTTACATTCTTTTTTAGACTTATTCTTTAACTCTAAAATAGCTAATAAATTTTCAAACACTGTTAATTTACGAAAAATAGAAGATTCCTGCGGTAAATATCCCAATCCTAAATTAGCCCGTTGATGAATTTTTTTACGAGTAATATCCAATCCATCTAAAAATACTCTCCCTTTATTAGAAACAACCAATCCTAAAACCATATAAAAACTAGTAGTTTTACCTGCGCCATTCGGCCCTAATAAACCTACTATCTCTGAACTGTTGATTTCAAAAGAAACATCACGCACTGCCACCTTATTACCAAACTTTTTTTGCAAATTTTCAATACGTAATGAACTCATACTACCTACCCTTTAAAAAAATTCATTATTTTCATTAACTTTGAGCTATTCATCTTTTGCATCATGCGCTGCATTTGCTCAAAATGTTTTAATAATTGATTTACATCAGAAACCTGAGTACCAGAACCCTTGGCAATCCTTTGTTTTTGCGACCCTCTAATAAAAGCTGGATAACGACGTTCCTTAAAAGTCATTGAATTAATAATAGCCTCCATCTTATGAAAAAAACTATCATTAACTAACTGATTAATTTTATCCATGTTTCCCACATTAGGTAATTTTTCTAAGATTTTACCCATTCCACCCATCTTTCTCATCTGTTTTAATTGATCTAAAAAATCTTCGAAATCAAAACTCTGGCCTTTACGCAATTTATTAGCTAATTTTTCTACTTTAGCATGATCTACTTTTGCATACGCTTCTTCTACCAAAGTTAACACATCACCCATACCTAAAATACGAGAAGCAATCCTGTCCGGATAAAAGGGCTCAAATGCATCTATTTTTTCACCAGATCCCATAAATTTAATTGCTCGATCAGTTAAAAATTTTACCGATAAAGCCGCCCCACCACGCGCATCACCATCTACCTTCGTTAAAATAAAACCGGTAATTTCAACCCAATCATTAAATACAGTAAATACCGAACCAGCTTCTTGACCAATCATGCTATCAACTACCAACAACTTTTCAATTGGCTTAATTTCCTCACAAACCTGCCTCAACTCCTCCATCATATGCTCATCAATTTGTAAGCGTCCTGCTGTATCAAAAATAATGCAATCATAAAAATTTTGTCTTGCCTCTTTATAAGCTAGTTTAGCAATTTCACACGGACTATTATTGTTAGTCGAAAAATAATGGCCATTAATTTGTTCAGCTAAAATTGATAACTGTTCGCGAGCTGCTGGCCGATAAACATCTAAACTAACTAACAATACCTTTTTTTTATGTTGTTGCTGTAACCAATTAGCTAATTTAGCAGCCGTAGTAGTTTTACCAGAACCTTGTAAGCCAACTAACAAAATTCCCACCGGAGGCTGAGCTTTAAAATTCAACCCATTATCCCCTAACCCAAGAATATTAACTATTTCATCATAAACAATCTTGATGAATAAATTACCAGGATTTACATTTTTAAGCACCTCTTGCCCTAATGCTTTTTGGGTAATCTTTTCTAATAAACTATTTACCACTTTTAAAGAAACATCTGCTTCCAATAAAGCAGTTTTAACTTCTGTCAGTGCTTCTTGTATATTTTCCTTCGATAATTTAGCATTACCAGAAATTTTACGAACAATCTCACTTAACTTATTACTTAAACTTTCAAACATATAAACACCACTCAATCTAAACGATGACCAACTATTTTAGGAATTCCTAAATGCTCTTCTAAAACTTTTTGCAACATATCCTCATCTAAAAAAACAGGAAATTCCTTAATTACTTCATCCAATATTTTTTCCAATTCAAAGTTACTTAATTCTTTATTTTTCTTATTTTCTATATTTTCGTAATAATCAATTCCCTTATGCACCTCTAAATATAAATTATTTCCTAACCATCCTGCTTTGATAGGATGATATACCACTTTAACTGGAGTACCCACTTTTATTTTGTTAAAAAGTAATTCTAAAGGATCACGTAGCATTCTTACACAACCAGAACTTACAAAAGCCCCTACTGTAGAAGGAACATTAGTACCATGTATCAAATAACTATTTATCCCCAAATAAATAGCATAATCACCTAATGGATTATTCGGACCAGGCTCTACAACATTAGGTAAAACTTTACCTGTTTCTTTATAAACATAATCACGAATACTAGCTGGCACGTGCCAATTAGGGCGCGCTTTTTTATTAACTACTTTTGTTGAAAATAAAGGAGTACGCCAATGCTTTCTTCCTAAACCTACCGGGAAAGTATAAACTTTTCCAGAATCAAAGTAATACATCCTTAATTCAGGAACATTAATCACAACTCCTTCCCTAAAAACCGGCAAAATAAATTGTTTAGGAATTACGATTTCCTGACCAATTTTAAGCTTATAAAAATCGATATTAGGATTAGCCTCTAAAAGCTCATCATAACTTACACTATGCTTCTGACGAATACTGGTTAATGAATCACCCTTACTAACTATGATAGTATAATTTTCCCCCACTATATCATTCCCTGGCAAAGGCAATTCATGTTCTCCAGCATATACAACTAAAACAAAACCACACCCTAATAACAATTTAAAAAACCATTTCATGGCATACCTTATTTTTCCCGTCCCGCAAAAATCGATAAAATGCGCAATAGGTGTAAAAATAAATTTAAAATATCCACATACAAATTAACCGCTAATAGCACAGGATCACGCACTCCACCACGAATTGCTAAGCTCGTATCTGCTAAAATTAAACCGGACGTAATTATCACCATTGCCGCAGACACCATACTTTCCATAAAGCTTAAATTAAAAAGCAAACTCAATATCGAAACTATCATGACAGTAAATAACCCAATACCTAAAATTCCGTACAAAAAAGTGAAATTTTTCTTGCTAATCCACACATAAGCCGACAGACTAATAAAAATTCCTGCCGTACCTAACAACGATCCCATTACTAACCCAAAACCATTAGCAAAATTAGACAAGTAATAAGTAATTATCGGAGCAACATAATTTCCCATCAAACCTGTAAAAACAAAAGTAAAAACCAAACCCATCTTAGAATTACTGTTGGCTTGTGCTAACCATAAACTTCCAAACATCAAAACGATTCCCAAAAACCCCTTAGAAATAAAAGGTAAGAAACCATACATCGTTAAAAAAGCAGTTAAAGCACTGAACAATATAGTTAAACCTAAAAGAAAATAACCCTGACGAATTACTTGATTTACTGAAATATTACCCACTACCTCTTCTTTTTTTACTACAACTGCATCTGCTTCATAAATTTTCATAAATTCACCTCATAATAGAGCCCTATCACAAATTATCATTTTAACTAAAGAGCACCTATAACACAAGTATTTTCCATTAATAATACCACCTGTTTTAACCTAAGATTATCGTTTACATTTTAAATTTTGCATGTATTATTGTTTTGTTTCAATCGTTATAAACTTAAACCTATGTTCTCGAAATTTATTAAAAATGCAACTTTGATAAGTTTATGGTTTTTAATTATTAATATCACCAATGCAGAGCTTATAAATTACCGCATATCATCTAACCAAAGCACTAACAGAATTGTCTTCGAAACCAACCAAAAACCTGAAATACAACATTTATCACCACAACACTGGCAAATAATATTTCAGGAAGAAATCACTATAAAAAATCTACCAAAAATTAATTATTCCAATTCTTTATTAGAGAATCTAACTATTAATCAAGTAACTTGCGATTTAAAATTTCGCGAAGCAGTAGAATTTCACTATTTTTATTTACAGAAACCTAATCGCTTGGTAATTGACATTAAAAAAATTGATAACTTAGGTAAATTAATGACTGAAGAGCATAAAAACAATGAAGATAAAATTTTACCTTCCAGTCACCAAATTACCATTTTAGAATTACCTTCTAATCAAAAATCCAATGTGTTTACGGTTGTATTAGATCCAGGACACGGCGGAAAAGATTCTGGTGCAGTGAGCGCTAAAGGCACTTTAGAAAAAAATTTAAACTTATCTATTGCAAAAAAAATAGCTTATTACCTAAAAAAAGATAAAATTAAAGTTTTTTTAACTAGAGACGAAGATTACTTTATCGGTCTACGACAACGTTTACAAATAGCCAGAAAATATAAAGCGGACCTTTTTATATCAATACATACAGATGCTTATTGGGATTCTCAAGCACAAGGAGCTTCTATCTTTGCCTTGTCCCCTAAAGGAGCAACTAGCGAATCTGCAAGATGGCTTGCTAAAAAAGAAAACGAATCAGAATTAGGTCAAGAATTAGGAAATAAAGATCTAACAGTAAAAACTGTATTACTAGATCTTGCCCAAACAGCTACCATCAAAAATAGTTTAACAGCTGGATACCACCTCTTAAAACGTTTGCAAAAAATAACTAAAATGCATAGCACAAATGTAGAACAAGCCGCTTTTTTAGTCTTAAAAGCTCCAGAAATCCCATCATTACTAATAGAAACAGGTTTTATTTCCAATAAACAAGAAGAAAAAAAACTAATTAACAATAACTATCAAAATCAATTGGCTTTTCAAATTGCCCAAGGAATCATGGATTATATAAAAGGATTAAAAAATTAACTTAAAGAAACTTGTCAATTAAATTTTATTTAGTATATTAACCCTATGAAATAAAAGGGTATTAAATGGTTACTTCAATAAAGCGAGAAAAAATAGCTTCAGCAATTAAAAAAACTTTAGGAGAAATTTTCATCAGAGAACAATTAGCAAACATAACAATAACTGACGTTAAAGTATCCAGTCGTCTAGAAACAGCAAGAATTTACTACAGTATTTTTAATTCGCAGGCTATAACGGATCGATCTATTATTCAGAAATATTTAAGCCAGAAACAACCGTATTTTAGACATTTAATTGCAGAACAATTAAATTTACGGTTAACTCCTTTGTTAATTTTCCAATACGATGAAACAGAGGAACGTGCCAGCAGAATACACAGTCTAATTAGTGAAATTATATAAAAATGGACGGTGTTATTGTTTTAGATAAACCATATGGCTGGAGTTCTAATTACGCGGTACAAAAAGTAAAGGGACTCGTTAATACAAAAGTTGGACACTCTGGTAGTTTAGACCCAGCAGCTACTGGCATGTTACTCTTATTTTTAGGCAAAACAACTAAATTCGTCCAGTATTTGTTAAATGCAGATAAAAGTTACGTAGTAACTGGTAAACTTGGTTTTACAACCGATAGTGGTGACCGCGAAACTGAAGAAATCGCATTCGGTAATTGGGAAAATATATCACCATCAAAAATTCAACAAACTATTAAAATTTTTACTGGTAAACAGCTGCAAACTCCACCTATGTATTCAGCTTTAAAACAAAATGGCATTCCTCTTTATCAATTAGCCAGAAAAGGTAAAATTATAGAACGTATAGCTCGCGAAATTATAATCTATCAGATTGAACTGTTAAAATTCAACCCCCCCTTTTTTCAATTGTTTGTTCGTTGTAGCAAAGGAACTTACATTAGAACCCTTGTTGAAGATATAGGCAAGGCATTAAATTGTGGTGCTTACGTTTATGATCTAAGAAGAACATCTATTGCTACGCTTAATGAAACAGAAATGTTAACTTTTGAAGAACTAGAAAATTCAAACATTAACCACAAAATTTTGCCATTAGATAAAGTGCTCCAAGATAAAGAACCTATATTCTTAACCAACCAAGAACGACTAGCTCTATTAGAAAACAAAGTAATTTTCCACCAAGCAACGGATGGATGTAAAAGATTATACTACTTAAATAAATTCATTGGCCTAGGTGAGCTACAATCTAACAAATTAAAATTCTTGAAATATTTCCATCAATAAAAACTTAGTTACACAACACTATTTTAAATTTAAAACGAAACAATTATCTCCGCAAATTAATTTTATATTTCATAAGACGAAAAATCTGTAAAATTTCGCCGAATAAAACAATTAGCTATACTGCTTACCTAACACCAAAACTATCTATAAAAACACACCAAGAATCATAAAATGAATTCATCATTTAAATAAATCCATTTTAGATTCTTGATCATAATAAACTTATAAATCTTGCGCTTCCCCTAACGCCATATCGCCAAAATCCGGTAACCAATTAGCATCTTCACACCTTAAATAAGATATTTCAATAACATCAAGCATTGTACTACTTAAAAAATAACATGCAGCACTCAACGTAAACAACTTACCAAATTTTATTACGTTATCTCTAACATTGATATTATTGCCAATATTAACATTTACCGCATTCCCTAAATTACCCTGATTACGCATTAACCCATACACCATCCCTGCTCCGCAGGTTAACACAAGACCAACTCTTAGTCCATCAAAAACATTTTTAATCAAACGCCCACATCTGTAATTACCATTACCACCAACTACGTATTTTAGGTCACTACTCGTCATCCTATACAACATATCCACTACCACCTTTTTATAATACCAATAAAGCAAATGATACAGTAATACCAACTACTGTTCCTATACTAGCTATACCTGACGAAATTGCGAATATAATATCAGAAACATGAAGATCTGAACATTTACAAACGCATCCACCGTAAACAACATCCATTTCAACACATTTAATTTCACTCATAATCATACCTCCATTGTATTAATTAACTAGCTATATAAATTTATAATTTATATTTAATTAAGTCAAGTATTTGATATAGATATCAAAACAACAATAAATCACCGTACTTCTTCCTAAGTGATTTTTACTAGGTATTTTTTTGATAAAAAAACCAACGGTAATTTTTTTTTAATTACCGTTAGCTAATTACTTCTTTTCTGATTTGTATAAAATATCTTTAGTATGGACCGTACTCTCTACTCCATAATTTATCCCACTCTTCCTTAAAAGTTGGTATCCATACATCCTTTAACTTACTTTTTCCTTTGGCCTTTAAAGTCCTCTCTTTTAATTCTGGAGTAATGTATATGTATATGTTACGTCTTTTTTCACAGGCTATTTGATGACCTTCCATAAATTCATTACTTGCTTTGGGTACTAACCTATCCATTTCTTTTTTTGAAAATACTGAAGCTTTTTCATCTATTCCTTCTACTATATTCATCACATAAACCAAATGAAAATCTTTTACTATCCCATTTAAGGTTCTACACTCTGTAGAAATTACTTTAATGTCTTTATCTATTAAATCTGACCAACAATTTAACAACCAATCATGTATGAAAAAGCCTCGGTTAACAAACATACCTTCCCCTTCCCTAAAACAATCATAAGTTCTTAACCTTTTTTCTTCAAAATCACTTTTTAATTTCCAATAAAATCTAAAATTATAATCTTCCCACTGAAAA
>JAZNNJ010000016.1:0-12671 GCA_045580225.1 Gammaproteobacteria bacterium
GTGGGGAGAATTTGGTCATGAGAAATTAAATCAGAAAGGTACGGTTCATCCAACGATTACGGGTTTAAATAAGGATAATGCAGCAAAATTAAAGTCGATAACAGAAAATTGGGAAATATTAAATACGGTACCAGAAAAACAAATAGTAAGTAATCGGAATATACTTTAGTCAAAATAAATAAGTTCAGATTAGGTGAGTTTTATTATGCAACTAAAAAGGTGATGTGTTGATTTGGTTCAAAAATAAAAAATTATTTATAATTATAGAACTAAGTAGGCAGTATGGGCTGGTTTAAAATCAAAGTTAAACTCAAATTTTGAAGATAAGGTATTTGGTTTTACAAGTATTGAAATACATAATAATAGTAATGCTGTTTAATCTAAAAAAGTTGTAAATATTTAGAGGACAATGCGGGTAGTTTAGAAAAAAAATAATGTACAATAGTACTTGTGATTGGTGTAATTTTTAATAATATAAAGTATATTAAAATCATGGTGATGATAAGATAAATGCAAGTCATACAAAAAGATAATAAGGGTATTGCAAATAATATAAAAATTTTTATTTCATATCATAAGTTTTCAGTGCTACTAAAATCAGAGATATTTGAGCCAATTCATGTTGGAAGAACTAATGCAAAAAATAATTCTGATTTACGTTGGTTAGAAAAAAATATGATAGGTGATGATACTGGCGATAATATTTCTTTTAAAAATTTTAATTACTGCGAATTAACTGCGCAATACTGGGCCTGGAAAAATTATGATGCTGATTATGTCGGATTTATGCATTATAGGAAATTATTTAATTTAAGAAGCGTTAATAATGATGAAATCAATGAAATTATCGATAAGGATTTTATTAAATATGGTTGGAATAAAGAAAATATTGAAAAATTATTTTCTAAATATGATATTATTTTGCCGCTTTATTTTGAATTATCAGAAGAAATTACAAATATCTATGATTTTTATAAAAAAGAACGTAATATTAAGGAGTTGGATGTAGTAATAGATGTAATTAAAAATGATTATCCTAAATATGTTTCTTCATTAGAAAAATATTTAAGTGGTACGAGAAGTTTATTTTGTAATATGTTTATTATGAAAAAGGATTTATTTAATGAATATTCTGAATGGCTTTTTGGTATATTGGCGAAAAGCGAAAAGTTAGTAAAATTTTCGGATGGTAGTAATTATAAAGGATTGTTTAGTTTTTTGTCTGAAAAACTTTTGAATGTTTTTGTGCTTTATAAAATAGCAACCCAAAATATTAGATGTTATTATGCAGGTACAGTAATAATACAAGCAAAGGCTGTTGATTTTGATAGAAAAAAAATTAACTTGGGAAAGAATATTTATTTGATGAATAAGTATTTTGGAATTGTAGAAAGGGTTATAGATATAGTGTTTGCAGTTGATGATCGGTATTGTCAACATTGCAGCGTTGCAATTGTATCGATATTATTAAATTGCGATAAAAGTTCTAAATTTAGGTTCCACATATTGTGTGAAGATTTGTGTGAAAAAAGCAAAAATAAATTATTAAGTTTGCGAAATTTAAGAAGTTTTGAAATGGAATTTTATGATTTACATAAGTTTTTTGATTTTTCTCAATTTCCATTAAATCGTGGATATATTTCAAAAGTTACGTATTATAGATTATTATTAATTGATATTTTGCCTAAAAATATTGAAAAAGTTATTTATCTTGATTGTGATATTGTTGTCGAAAAAGATTTAAAAGAATTGTGGGGTATTGATATTTCTGAATATTTAGCAGGGGTATGCGAAGATGAGGGAAGTGTGACACATCAAAGAAGAATGCGGCTTCCTTCACAAAATAATTATTTTAATGCTGGTGTTATCGTTTTTAATGTTAAAAAATTAAAAACTTTTGATTTAAAACAAAAATGTTTAAATTATTACAAAGCTAATCGAGATATTATTACATTGCAAGATCAAGATATTTTAAATGGTGTTTTAAATGGTAGATGTAAATATTTGCCAATATGTTGGAACACTAATGCAAGGATATATTTTAATAATGATTTAGAGCATACATATACAAGAGAGCAAGAAGTTGAAGCGGGATATAACCCTGGTATTATCCATTATACCGATTCTATTAAGCCGTGGAACAGTTGTTGTACACATATTTTAAAATCTGAATATTGGAAATATTTGTCATATACAGGATATAAGTTAAAATATTATGTTTATAAAGTTAGAACTAATTTTGAGTTTATTTATAAATTTGAAAAAACAAAAAAATTTGTCTGCGTAAAAATTTTTAAATTACCAATATATGAGCTTAAAAAATTTGGGAAAAAAATAGTAAGAGTGTTGGGAATGACAATATTTATAAGAGAAAAAAGTAATACAGGGTATATGGTCAAAATATTCGGCATAATTCCTATAAAGATAAGATAACATTATATTTATGTTTAGCCAGCTAATCCAGCGAAACGTTTATTTACAAAAAATGTAACAAGAGTATATTAAGGAAATTAAAGTGGTTAGAAATAAAATCAAAGGTTAACAGGAAGATGCAGGTTAGGTTGTTTGAACAAAAAGGAATAATTCCGAAAGTGCTAGTTCATTTGCATTTGTATTACCATGAACAGATTGATTATTTTATAAATAAATTAAAAAATATAAATTCTTGTGATTGGGATTTATATGTAACAGTTATTGAAAATAATAAAAAATCAGAAAGTAAAATTTTGAAATTAAAACACAATGCGTGCATAATAAAAGTTGAGAATAATGGTTACGATGTTTGGCCATTTATACAAATTATTCGGTCATTGAATTTAAATAATTACAATTATGTACTTAAATTACATACGAAAAATTTACAAATAGAGAAAAAATTTGGTGATTATGGTTATCATTGGAGGGATATTCTTGTCGATGCTTTATTAAAAAGTGAAATATTATTTCGAGAAAATTTAGAAATTTTAAAAAATAATATTTTTGGAATGATTTGTTGTTTTGAGACAAAATATGATATGAATTATCACCTCAATGTTGCTGAAAATTCTTATTTATTCGAAGATGAATGTAGAAGAATTGGATTTTTGAGTAAGTCAAGAGAAATATGTGCGGGAACAATGTTTTTTGTAAGAGCAGATATTCTGAAATTTTTACAAACTATTGATTTAGATGCTTCTATGTTTGCGGGTAGGATGGAAACCAATAGTAAAGCAAGTTTGGCGCATGTTTATGAACGAATATTATGTATAGCGGTAAGTAACTTTGGGTATGAAACCTTTTGGAGAAAATTGTCGAAAAAAGAAAAATTAAAAATCTTATTTAAGAAACTTTTTTATAGAGTTATTTCTTAATTTTCATTTTAGTAGTTATATTATTTTATATTGTGAAAAATTATTAATGCAGCGATCAAAAAGTTTTTAAAAAGTAAATTATTACGTGAGTTAAGGAATATTTTTAGTAGGATTTTTTTTGTTTTTAACTAGCAGTTTAATTTTTTTATTTTAATTTTTGCAGGTATAATTTGAAATAAACAATTTAAAAATTGAGCAAATTAATCTTGTATTTTAAAATGCATCGCTTAAAAAAGCATATATTTTGGATAAAAAAACTTTCCAAAATTATCGAAATAATATTATACTGAGCATGAGCAGTGATAATTTTGGGAGAAAATAGATGAATGATAATTGTGAAATAGCAAAGTATATTGATCATACTTTCTTGAAACCTGATGCGACAAAAGATGAAATATTTAGACTTTGTGAAGAAGCATTGAAATATAAATTTGCTGGAGTGTGTGTGAATTCTTGCCACATAAAAAAAGTTGCAGAATGTTTGTCAGGTAGTGAAATTAAACCGGTAGCAGTTGTTGGTTTTCCATTGGGAGCAATGATTACTTCGGCTAAAATTTTTGAAGCCAAAGAAGCTGTTTATAATGGTGCTAAAGAAATTGACATGGTAATTAATATTGGGGCTTTAAAAGACCAAAATTATAAATTAGTATACGATGATATTTACGAAGTGGTTAAAGTGGCAGAAGATGCTTGGGTTAAGGTGATTATCGAAACTGCGTGTCTAACAAATGAAGAAAAAATTATGGCTTGTGTTTTAGCTAAAGCAGCTGGTGCTAAATTTGTTAAAACCTCTACTGGTTTTGCTAAAGGCGGAGCTACAGTTGAAGATGTGCGCTTAATGAAATCGATAGTTGGTAATGATGTTTTAGTAAAAGCTTCAGGAGGGATACGTAGTAAAAATGATGTATTAAAGATGTTAGATGCTGGTGCCGATCGTATTGGTGCTTCGGCTAGTGTACAAATAGTAATGGAGAATTAATTAATGAAATTATTAGTATTCAAGATTGGATTAGTTAGTGATCATTTGGTAAAGCAAGTTAAACAGAAGCTCGCTTTTAGTGGTGTGGATTATTCAGTGGATAATTTAAGTAAAAGTGCTGTTAAATTAACCGATGAAGTTTTTAATTTTGTTGAACGACACGGTCAAGTTTGGTTTGACGCCAGTCAAGATGAATTTTTAAATTTGGCTTTAGTAGAGATTTTGAAATTGCCAGTGTTGTTTTTGGTTAATGAAAAAGTATCTGATCAGTTGAGAAATAAAATCAATTACTGGCAGAAACAAACTGGTAAAGTAGGAGTAATTTTTGAACAAGATAATTTGGAAAATGAAACACCGATTGATGCATCGTGGGTTGCTGTTGGTATTGATACTAAACGAGGTAAAACTCCAGATTTAGGTGTAGATACGGTAACTCCAGCTCGTTTTAAAAGGCATTTATTTAGTTTAGCTAAACGTTCTCTTAAAACTATTATTTTGCCTGAAGGTAATGAAGCGAGAATTCAACAAGCTGCTATGTATTGTGCGAAACAGGGAATCGCTAAATGTGTTTTGTTAGGAGATCCAAATGAAATTTTAAAAATAATTGGAGAAGTTCCTAATTTGGTAGTTTGGGATTCTAAACAATTATCAGATAAATACGTTAACCTTTTATATGAGTTACGTAAAGCGAAAGGTATGACTATGGATGATGCTGCAAAGCAACTAAAAAGTAGTGATACTTTGTTGGCAACGATGATGTTATATGATGAGAAGGTTGATGGGTTGGTATCTGGAGCTATCCATACTACAGCAGATACAATTCGTCCAGCATTGCAAATTATTAAAACTAATCCGGAAGATAGAATTGTTTCTTCTTCATTTGTAATGTGTTTGCCAGAGAATGTTGTTGTTTTTGGAGATTGTGCAGTTAATCCTAATCCAACTGCCGAAGAATTAATGACAATTGCGGTGCAAACAGCTAAGACTGCTAAAGCTTTTGGGTTAGAACCTAAAATAGCTTTATTAAGCTATAGTACCATTAATTCAGGTAAAGGTCCGGATGTGGATTTAGTGATAGAAGCGAACAATATTTTAAAAGAAAAATGTCCTAATTTAGTAGTAGATGGCCCTTTACAATTTGATGCAGCTAGTGTTCAGGAAGTTGCCCAGATAAAAGCTCCTGGTAGTTTAGTGGCAGGTAAGGCTAATGTTTATATTTTTCCTAATTTAGTGGCAGGTAATATCGGCTATAAAATAGCTCAACGGTATGGCAACTTATTAACTATCGGTCCTATTTTGCAGGGTTTGAAAAAACCTGTTAATGACCTGTCCAGGGGATGTACAGTAGATGATATTATATATACTATAGCAGTAACTGCTATTCAAGCGCAGAGCTAGTGGAATGGAAAATTTACCTCCTATTATTTTTGATTTGGCGATTTTATTTTTAATAACGAGTGGGGTAGCAGTTCTATTTCAGAAGATTAAACAACCGGTAGTTATTGGATACTTAATTGCCGGTGTTATTCTTGGACCTTATACTTCCGGGTTTTGTATTGAAAGTGTTGAACAATTACACGGTTTATCTGAATTAGGAGTGATTTTCTTGATGTTTTGTATAGGGTTAGAATTTAGTTTTCATCATTTAAAAAAGATTGGATTGCCAGCAATTATTACCGCATTTATTAAAAGTGGGGGGCTAATTATAATAGGTTTTTATATTGGTTGCTGGTTGGGGTGGAGTAGGTACAGTAGTTTATTTTTTGGGGCAGCTTTATCGCTTTCATCAACTACCATTATTTTCAAAGTATTAGAAGATTTGAATTTGCGTCAAAAAAAGTTTGCAAAGTTAGTTTGTGGAATTTTAATTGTAGAAGATTTATTAGCGGTTCTAATGTTAACTGCTTTAACTACCATTGTAGAAACTCAAAATATTTTTTCATTTGGGATTATTTTAGCTGGATTAAAGTTGTTATTGGTTATTGGTAGTTGGTTTTTTATTGGTTATTATTTAACTCCGTTGATTTTTAGAAAAATTATTCATTATGTTACTCAAGAAACAATTACATTGGTCTCAATTACTTTGTGTCTTGGTTTATCAGTGATTTTTGCTTATTTTCATTATTCAACTGCTTTGGGAGCGTTTATGATGGGATCCATTTTAGCCGAAACAGCTCATTTGGCCCATAGAATTAAAAATTTAATGAATCCGTTAAAAGATGTTTTTGCTGCTATTTTTTTTGTTTCAGTTGGAATGGGAATTAATTTATTAGGTATGATTTCCCAATGGCAAGTAATTTTAATCGGATCTGTTTTATTAATATCAATTTCGATAATGATTACTAGTGTTGGTTCTTTTTTAACAGGTAGTGGTTGGCGTGATGCTATTCGAATTGCTTTTAGTATGATTCCAATTGGAGAGTTTTCTTTTATTATTTTATCATTGGGAGTAACACTTAAAGTAGCGAATGCTAATTTGTATCAATCTATAGTTGGAATAGCATTCATAACTACATTAGTGACTCCTTATTTAATAGAATTTACTGATAAGACAATTGTTTTTTTAGAAAAAAAATGGAGTGAAAATTTTAAATTAAAGTTAGATAATTATAGTTATAGAATTTATCAGTTTTTAGCTTACCGTGAACAAGCTGTTTATCGTAGATTATTATTTAAATATTTAGTAAATATTTTAGCAATATCGATAATTTTTATTAGTATTAAGTTTTTAATTGTGCCGAATTTATTGGATATTTTTAGCGGTTCTAATGTGGTTATGTTTAGCTGGATTTTAACTATTTTATCGATTAGTCCTTTTATATGGAATTTGATGACTAATTATCATTTTTTACCTTCTAATAAACAAACTTTTGCGAAAATCGTAGGGATGTTAGTAATTATTGTAAGTTTGGTAATTTTTAGTGTGGCATTTTTTGAAAAATGGTATGTTGCATTATTATTAACTAGTAGTTTATTGTTGATAGTAATGTTATTTAAGCGTCATTTAGGTGAGTTTTTACATTTTATTGAGAATAAATTAAATAAGAATCTTGAGCAAACATGTAAGTTTGACCGTTTAGAATTAATGGATGCTCCATTAGCGGAAATTTGTTTAGAACATCATGATTTTGTGGGTAGAAGTTTAGCTGCATTACATTTTAGGGAGAAGTATGGTTTGGAAATTACTAGTATCCAGAGGGGGAATCGGATAATTGAAAAACCAAAAGGTAATTTTATTTTAAAATTTGGAGATTTATTGACTTTGTTGGGTAATATTGAACAGGTTAGGGCTTTTAGGAAGATTATTCAGGGTGAAGTTGCAGTAAATAATGGTTTTATTTTGCAAACTGTTTTATTGGATGAGAACAGTGAATTTGTGGACTGTAAAATTAATGATTCTTCTATTCAAGATAGATTTAAGGGACAAATTGTTGGTTTAGAGCGTCATGGAGTAAGGATTTTGAATCCTGATTCAGCAACTCTTTTAAAATGCGGTGATGTTTTATTAATAGTTTCTTCGGGACAAAGCAATATGAATAATAGTTAATATAAAACTCTTGTTACGAGTATTTATATATTGTAATATCTTGGTGTAGAATAAGAGGATGAAATGCGAATAGTTTTTGCCGGAACTCCGGGGATAGCAGTGCCTACATTGAAAAAATTAGTTATAAAACATGAAGTTATCTTAGTAATAACTAAACCTGATCAGCCTCAAGGTAGGGGGAAGAAAGTTGTATTTAATCCGGTGAAATTAGTTGCATTAAATGAAAATATTCCGGTATATCAACCTAATACATTGCGAGAATTAGAAACTTTTGAAAAATTAAGTGATTTAGCTCCGGATGTATTAGTGAACGTTGCTTGTGGCTTTTTTATACCAGATAATATCTTAAGTTTACCTAAAAAAGGATGTATTAATTTACATCCTTCGTTATTACCCCGTTGGCGAGGAGCAGCCCCTTTACAACGTGCTTTATTAGCAGGGGATGTTGAAACTGGAATTTCTATTATGCAAATGGATTCTGGTTGGGATACCGGTAATTTATGGGCGCAAATTAAATTCCCAATTTTATCAAAAGATACTAGTGAAAGTCTATTTGTTAAAGCAGGAGAAATAGGTAGTGAGCTGATAATTAAAGTTTTAGATGATTTAGACAATTTAAAAATGTATGAACAAAAAGGGGAAGTTTGTTATGCAGATAAATTAACTAAAGAAGAAGGTAGAATCAATTGGAATTGTTCGGCAATGACAATAGATAGACAAGTTAGGGGTATGAACCCCTGGCCGGTTGCGTATACTTTTTTTAAGAACAAAATATTACGTATATGGGAAGTAGAATTGCTTGGTTGTGAAAAAAGTTTTGATCAACCCGGATTTTTTAAGTGGATAAATGGAATGTTAAAAGTTAGCACGCTAGATTATAATTTAAAAATATGTAAAATTCAGCCTGAAGGGGGAAAAATAATGTCTGCTGAATCTTGGATTAACGGGTTAAATTATAGAAAACAAGTCGGTAGATTTAATGACAATTAGCTTTGAATTAGATTTTTTTTTGGAAAAATTAGTTAATAAAGAGATAATTGTATGTAGAAAAGGTGTTGTTGATAAATTGTCAAGTTTAGGGTGTGTATTTAGTCAAGTAGAAAATGGTTGGAAATTAATAAATCAGTTAACTTTGTTTGATCGGAATTTTTTAAAAAGTCATCTTAAAGATCATCAATTTATTCTAAAGAGGATTACTGATTCTACTAATGATGATTTATGGGAGGTGTTAGCTAAGGATGTTTCTGCTTCTTATGTAGTTTTAACTGAGTACCAATTTAATGGACGTGGTACTAGAGGGCGAACTTGGTATTCTTCTTTGGGAGGTGGAATTTGTTTTTCATTTAATCATTGCATAAAAAATTATTTAGAAGGAGAGATTGTAAGTTTAAAAGTGGCGTTAGCGATCGTTGAATTTTTGGAAGAATTAGGAGTTAAAGAGCTATCAATTAAATGGCCTAATGATGTGTTTTATCAAAATAAAAAAATTGCTGGAATTTTAACAGAAGCAAGGAGTTTTTTCCCTAATCAGTTGGTAATTGGAGTAGGAATCAATTGGTTTATTTCCAAAAATTTGGAATCAAAAATAAAGCAACCAACTATAGATTTGCAGCGTATTTTACCTAATGATATTGAGCGGGATATTTTTTTTGTTAATTTATTATTTAAAATTAAATCAGGATTAAAGCAGAAAAATTTCTTAAAAAAATATCAAAAATATGATTTTTGGTGGAATAAATACGTAAAATTGATTTGGAAAGGAAATGAATATGAGGGAATAGGTCACGGAATTGATAATAATGGAAATTTTTTATTGAAAACAGAATCGAATATTATAAAATGTAAACCATTAAGTGTTAATTTTTTGTGAGTAATTTTATGAATAAATGTTTAACATTGTTATTTAGTTTGGTTATGCTCTTTTCTTCAATTGAAGCTCGTTGGCTTTCTTTGTCAGATGCTCCACAAAAGGTTAATACCGAGATTAATGTCCATATCGATGCTCAAGGTAATTTTGTTAACGAAACAAAAAAGACTATCGATATTTTGAATGAACGTGGACGTGATGCGGATTTTAGATTTTATTATAATCCTGATTGTGAAGAATTTAAAATTGTGAAATCGTTAGTAAAAAAACGAGATGGACATGTTGTTGAATTGTCAGATAAATTTATAGAAAATAAACCTTTGGCTAGTAGTGGCCATGGTTTTGATCAAATCAACCAGATATATTTGGCTTTTCCAAATTTAGAAATAGGTGATAAAATCGAGTTAGTAACTAAGTTAGAACGAAAGAAAAATTTGTTAAATGATTATTTTGCACAAATTTTTAAATTTGGTTATTTTAATTTCGAACAAAAATCCAAGGTAACAATTAGATCCCAGTTGCCTTTGAAATTTAAAATTAATGATCCATTGCATTGTTTAAAGGTAGAGCAGAAAATGGATACAAAAAATAAGGAGCAGGTTTTAGTTTTCGAATTGAGAAAACCTTTGTACCAATCGGTAGGTCAGGAAATTGGGTATACGATTGTTGATGAGAATTATTTTACTTGGGTATCGGTATCATCGGTCGATAGTTGGCAAATTTTAGGAAATAAGTATTATCAAAATCTATTTGTTAAAAAACAAGCTGAAGATTTACCCAAAGTTTTTCAAGATATTGCGGTTTTGGCTCAGGATCAACATGGAGAAATTAACCAAATTAACGCTGTAACTTCTTTGTTGAATGAAAAAGTTCGTTATTTAGGAGATTGGCGTTCAATAAAAGGTCGTTATGTGCCGCATGATTTATTGGAGATAGCTAAGCATAGGGTAGGGGATTGCAAGGATTTTGCTAGGGTTACTCAAGCTATTTTGCAGAAAATGGGATATCAAGTAAATTTGGTTTTAGTGCATCGAGGTTTATACAATTCATCTTTTGAATATTGTTTACCTGATTTAGGAGCCTTTAATCATATGATGGTAAAAGTAATTGCGCCTTCAGGCAAAGGTTATTGGATTGATCCTACTAATTTTGTGAGTATGGCAGGGTTTATATTTCCTGATATTGCTTGTAAGTGGGGGTTAGTTTTAGGAGAGGAATCTGTTTATGAACAGATTCCTTCTGTAGATTATCGTAGTGCTTTAGTTTCGTTTCAACGTGAACTGGATTTACGAGGACGTGATATTTGGGAAAAAGGGTTGTTAAATTTAAAAAATGAAGCAGCTTTTTCGCTTACTGGTGCTGAATTACAATATTCTCCGGAAACTATAGCTGAATGGTTTTATACTTCAATAAGTAATAATGGAGTTGAATCGAATGCAAGGAAACATTTTAAGGTATCACCTTTAAAATCAAGAATTGTTGATCAGGTTAATTTTGATTATCAGATTGTTCGTAGTAATGAACTGATAAATACTAACGTGGGAGATGGTATTAAATTACAGTGTCCAGAGATACTTCAAGCTATTTTAAATATCCAATCCGGGGATGTATCTAAAAAAATGTTGGATTTATTTCCTTGTACTGTTTATAGAAAAACAGTTATTAAAAATGTTAAAGCACCTAATTTTGAAATATTAAATCAAAAATTGAATAATCGGTGGTTAAAAATTGAGCGTTCTGGCAAGATGGACGGAGATGATTTACATATTAATGAAGTAATTGAACTATATCACAATGTAATAGATGTGAAGGATTTTGATAATACAGAGTTAAAAATTATGAAGAATTGGATCCAACAAAACTACAGTAATAGTGTATTGGTAATAGAAAAGGCGAATAAAAGTAAAAATACTTATTTGAATATTAGTGAAAAAATTATATCGGCAAAAGATAAATAGATTTGATTGTTTTAGTTTAGGTTACGTGAAAACTCCTAGCTATGCACCACACTTCTATTTTATTAATGCCAGTTTTTCGAAGCTGTTTTGCAATAGTTTTGGTAGTGGTTCCAGTTGTGTAAATGTCATCAATTATTGCTACATGTTGATAGTGATTGTATTTAGCTTCAAAACTGTTTTTTAAGTTACGGTATTTAGCGGGAATACTTAAAGAACTTTGAGGTAGTGTATGTTTTATTTTGTGGAGCAGATTATTATCAATAGGTATTTTTAGAATTTTTTTTAGAATTTTAGCAATCTGATAACTTTGATTAAATCCTCGTTCTTGCAGACGCTTAGGGTGTAAGGGAACAGGTAGCATAATTTGAGGTAGAGGTAAGGTTAGGTTTTTATGTAGCGCATGTCCTAATAAATTACCTAATAAGCGAGCAAAAAATATTTGTTTGTGGAATTTTAATTGTAATAGCCATTCTTTGATATAACCTTCATAACCATAGAGAGCATAAGTTCGATGAAATATTTTTTGACATTGGTTATTAATAGAAAAATGTTTTAGAGAAAAACATTTAGGACAAAAATTAGATAATGTAGGTAACATAGTTAAACAAGTTTTGCATAGATAAAAAGGAATACCAGTTGTGTTGCGACAAATAAGACAGGGACTGCAACGTAAAATTTTATGGTGACATTTTTTGAAAAAATTTAGCATAAAAATATTTTTTAATCTTTCAATTTTAAATTATCACAATGTCATTTTTTGTAAAACTCAGGATATTTACTAAAGGGATCGTTACAGCATTTTTTTTTGTAAATTTAAAAATGAAATGATCAAATATGATAAAATTTTAAGTACAAAAATAATTAAATGTATATTTTTTGCTGATTTTTATTAGCAAAATAATGGGTTTAAATTATTTAGCTATTTAGACTGTGTTGGTTTCTTAGATTAATAAATAGTCATATTTGATTT
>JAZNNJ010000017.1:0-41430 GCA_045580225.1 Gammaproteobacteria bacterium
AAGTTTTGATACTTTACCAGCTACTTGGCAATTAGATATTTGAAGAAATATGTTCCTTATTAGCTTACTTTTTTACCCGCATCTTTTGCTACCGCTGCTTTCTTCCGAACCTGACGGGGTTTGCAAAATATCGTTAAAAAAACCAATAAAGGGTTTGTAAGGTATAGAAACATTAGAATAATATCCGTTTTTATAAAGCATGGAAAAAGTTTATTTTTAAGGAGAAAATTTTTTTGGAAACAAAATGTAGAAATGGTTACGATCAAACGAAAAATACCCAAAGGAGCTTGATAACTAAGTTTATTTTCAGAAAACACGAACAAAATTTTTATCGAACATTCTCTCTATAGGAAAAATTTTTTAACTTACAACTAGTCTCAAGTTTTAATTAAAGCATATTTAGTTCTAATTTAGCTTTTTCGGAAAGTTTATCAATGCTCCAAGGAGGATCAAATGTTAATTTAATTTCTACGCTATTAATGGAATCAATGGCGAATACTTTAACTCTAATATCTTCTAAAATCCAATCAGCCATAGGACAAGTGGGTGAAGTTAATGTCATTTTGATAATTGCTTTATTTTGATGTTCTAATTTTTCGATAGTAACATCATACACTAACCCTAATTCTACTATGTTAACTGGTATTTCTGGGTCATAACATGTCATCAATACTTCTATGATTTGTTCTTTTAAAGTTTTAATTTTTTCCATTTTTAATTAATTGTTTCAATGTATGCCAAGCTAGTGTAGCACATTTTACTCTCATTGGAAATTTAGAAATACTAGATAGCGCTATTAATTTTCCTAGGCTATTTAAGTTTTGGCAAGCACCGGTAGTGGTAAGTGTTTTAAAATTTTTGAATAAATCTAAAACTTCGTTGAAAGATTTGTTC
Organism: Gammaproteobacteria bacterium; assembly: GCA_045580225.1. Classification (GTDB taxonomy): domain Bacteria; phylum Pseudomonadota; class Gammaproteobacteria; order UBA9339; family UBA9339; genus CAUUCF01. The sequence goes on from JAZNNJ010000017.1 coordinate 895, forward strand.
AAAACCAAATCAGTCATCAATGAAGCAGAAGCAATTGAAATTGCGCATCCTGAACCTGTGAAACTTATGTCATCAATAATATTTCCTTTAGTTTTTAAATAAATTGTTAGCTGATCTCCGCATAATGGATTAAAACCTTTTTTATGGAGGTCCGAATCATTCATAATTTTAAAATTATGTGGCGATTGACTATGGTCTATAATAATTTCTTGGTATAAGCTGCTTATTTCGTTATTCATAGTGTTTTAAAAAAATTCTTGGTTTGTTGTAAAGCTTTGGCTAATACATCAAAATCTTCGCATGTATTATATAGCGCTGTTGAAATTCTTACGGTGCTGGATGTATCATAAAACTCCATTAAAGGCAAAGCACAGTGATGTCCAGCGCGTACGGCAATATTCATTTCTCCTAAAATACTAGCTAAATCGTGAGAATGAATTTTTTTAGAATAAAAAGAAAAAAGTGCAATTTTATTTAAATTTTTACCTTGTATTTTTAATTCTGGGAAATGAGATAAAGTTTCTTTTCCGCAATGATATAAAATATTTTCATGTTGTTGAATTTTTTCCCAGCCTACCTGGGTTAAAAAATTTATGGCGCTAGCTAAACCTACAGCGCCTGCAACATTAGGTGTGCCTGCTTCCAAGCGAAAAGGTAGATCTGTATATTCAGTGTTATCTATAGCAAAAGTATTTAACGTTCCTCCTCCAACTTGATAAGTATCTAAGTGTTCTAATCGATTTTTTTTGCCATATAAAACACCAATTCCCATTGGAGCATACATTTTGTGTCCAGAAAAAGCGTAAAAATCACAATCTAAATCAACTACGTCTACTGGTATATGGGCTACGGCTTGAGCTCCATCTACAATAATGATTGCTTGCGGGGAAACTTGTCTGGCTATTTTAATTAACTCTTTTATAGGGTTAATGGTACCTAATACATTAGATACGTGGGTTAGAGCGATAATTTTAATTTGTGAAGATAAATGGTTTTTCCAAATTTCACGGTCGATTTCTCCATCTGGTGTAATTGGTAACATTATTAAACGTTCTTTTAAGTGTTTAGCTAGTTTTTGCCAAGGTAAAAGATTAGAATGATGTTCCATTTGAGTTACTAAAATTTTATCACCTGGATTTAAGTTGGTGATAGAATTAGCAACTAAATTCAATGATTCTGTTGTTCCTTTAGTGAAAATAATTTCTTCGGGATGGGATGCTGAAATAAATTTCTGTACTATCTTGCGAGAATTTTCTAACGCTAGAGTAGCTTTTTCTGCTAGTTTATATACTCCGCGGTTTGTATTAGAATTATCTTGAATATAAAACTGCCGTACTGCATCTAAAACTGGTAACGGTTTATGGGTAGTGGCAGCATTATCCAAATAGATCAAAGAGGGATACTGCGTTAATAACGGAAATTCTTTACGAAAATTTTGGAAATAATTCATAAACTTCTTCTAAAAAAGCTTTCGTCAACATCATCATAGCATCTTTAACAGTTAATCCTCTACTTTGCAAGTAAAAAATGGTTTCTGGGGATATATTGCCAATACTTGTTCCATGAGTAGCGAGAATGCTTTCGGAATTAATTTCTAGTTGAGGTTTAGTTGTTATTTTTGCTTCAGAAGATAATAGTAAATTTTTATTTTTAACATTGGTAACGGCATTTTTGATATAATGTGGAATTTTAACTAGTGCGAACAATTCAGCGTTAGCCTGATGATTTAAGATATTTTTTATCAATAAATTACTTTCGCTGTTATTTGCATTATGGATAATATGCCAGTTTTGTTTGATGTTAGTATTATTGGTTAAATAATTTCCACCAATAATTTTTACTTTGCTATCTTGATTCAAAGAAATAAAGTTATTTTCGAAAATCGGAAAATTATATTGAAAAGATTGGTAAAAACTTGATGAATTAGTTAGCATAACCTGGTTAGTTAGGGTAAAGTATTTAGATCCTTCATTTGAAGAAAGTATCTCTAGAGATGATTCGGGAGCTAGATTATAACCGAGGTTTATTTTTAACGTGTCAGCTGAATTAAAGAAATATATTCTCAACTTTAAACGTAACTTGCTTTTTAAATTAATAAAAAACTGATAATTATTATTATAATCAAAAGCAAAAACTAGATTGTAAACGCCGTGTTCGTTGAAAGTTAATACATTTTCCTTAAGATCAGCTCTATTAGGTGTAGTTAAACCACAATAGTTTAATTTGCCGTTTAATAAAAAAAATGTTGGAATCTGTGATCTTTCCCAAAAACTTGTATTTAACATGAAAAACAGTTATTTATTCTTATTAAGAGAGATTATAATCATTTTGTGAGAACAGTAAAGAGTGATGATTCCTAAGATTGCAGAAAATTTGGTAAAAAGAGGATGGTATTTATCTACAGCTGAGTCGTGTACAGGTGGAAAATTGGCTGCAGCAATTATTGAATATCCGGGAAGTTCGCTATTTTTTGATCGTGGATTGGTGGTTTATTCCAATTTAGCTAAACATGAAGAGTTAATGGTATCTGAAGAAATTCTTAAGAATTACGGGGCAGTTAGTAGAGAAACAGCTTTAGCAATGGTAGAAGGATTATTTCTTAAAACTAAAGATGAAGTTGTTTTTAGTATTACTGGTTTAGCTGGACCAACTGGAGGAAGTAGTAAAAAACCAGTAGGGTTAGTATATTTTGGTTGGGGAATTTTAGGGAATTTTGGAAGTGATAGGTTGGTTTTTAATGGTAATCGACAGGTAATTCAATGGTTAGCTGTGAAATGGGCTGTTAACAAATTATTAGAGTTACTATGTTAAAAATAGTGGGTGTTTTCTTCTTATTTTTGTTCTGTGAATGTTTATTTGCTAATGAGCATTATATGTCGTCTTTTTTAAGGGATTTTACTACACTAGATGGGTATCATTCTTTTGATAAGGATTTTAATAATAAAACTTATTGGATTAATTTAGTTAAAAAATATAGTTTTCGAGATAAATTTTTATTATGTAGAGGAATTAAAAAGAAAGAAACTCAAGAAAGAGTTGTTGCTCTTACTTTTGATGATGGACCTAGTATTTATACCAAAAAATTTTTGGAAGTGTTGGATAAATACCAGGTTAAGGCTACTTTTTTTGTAGTTGGTCAGGAAGTTATTAATCATCCTAAGATTATGGAACAAATTATTGGAAAGGGTCATCAAGTTGCTAGTCATACTGTGCATCATGTTAATTTGTTTACTAGTTCTGAGCAACAAATTAGACAGGAATTGATGGAAAATCAAAAAATTATTGAAAAATATTCGATTCCTAAAAAATATTTTCGCCCTCCTTATGGTAGTTGTTCGGATGTGTCTTACCAAGTGGCTCAAGAATTAGGATTAAGAGCCATTTTATGGAGCGCAATGACCAATGATTTTAATACTAAACAAACTGTTCAGGAAATAGCTGATAAGATTTTAAAACTAGTTACTCCCGGAGGAATTATTGGTATGCATGATGGAGGTGGTAATCGTGAAAAAAACGCTCAAGCTTTGGATATTATCATAAAGAAGTTATTAGAATCTGGTTATAGAATAATTACTTTAGATGAGTTACTTGTGGGGATACTATGAGTGTATTATACGTTGTAGCTACTCCTATTGGTAATCTAAAGGATTTATCTTTTCGGGCTTTAGAAGTTTTACAGCAAGTGGATTGGATTGCAGTTGAAGATACGAGGGTAAGTAGTAAGTTATTAAGTCATTATGGAATAAAGAAACCACTTATTCCTTATCATCAATACAATGAAGAAAAACGTTTGAATTATTTGATTAGCTTGTTGCAAAAGGGTGATTCCATTGCTTTAATCAGTGATGCTGGTACTCCATTAATTAGCGATCCAGGTTATAAATTAGTTGTTAAATTGCAAATACTTGGGATTAAGGTCATTGCTGTGCCTGGTCCTTCAGCGGTAATTAGTGCTTTATCAATTAGTGGATTACCTACAGATCGTTTTATTTTTGAAGGTTTTTTGCCTGTAAAACACGGAGAAAAAATTAGTCATCTTTCATCAATTAAAGATGAAGTTCGTACCATGATTTTTTTTGAAGCACCTCATCGTTTATATAGTACTTTAACAGCGTTAGCCGAAGTTTTTTCTGTTGAACGTAGTGCTACTTTAGTAAAGGAAATTACCAAAATTCATGAAACGGTTATTAGAGGAAATTTAAATGAATTGTTGAGTTGGGTGGATACTCAAGAAAAAGTTTTGGGTGAGTTTGTTATTGTTGTTTCGGGGAAGAAAGCAACAGAATTCAATATTGAAGATAAAATAGAAAAATTATTGATTCCTTTGTTAAAAGAAGTATCTTTAAAGACGGCAGTGGAATTAGTGCAAACTATCACTGGTGCGGAACGTAATTTAACATATAAGTTGGCGAATATTTTAAAAAATAAGCAATAGTTTTAGCTTAAAAAGATCTTGACTATTATTTTTTTATTGCTAATATAAACGCTGTTAATTCTAAATACGGATCCTCAGTAGCTCAGCGGTAGAGCAGGTGACTGTTAATCACTCGGTCGGCGGTTCAATCCCGTCCTGGGGAGCCATTCCGGTGTTATTTTCTTGGTGTTTATTCTTAATTTAAATTGTTTTATTTTTTAATAAAAGGTTGTTTTTCTATAAAAAATAGTTTATATAGTATTTTATCGTGTTAAATACACTAAATATAGTATTAAATTTTAATTTATTGGAGAATTGTAATGTTGGTTAATATTCGAAAAAGAGACGGTAGAGTTATTCCGTTTAATCGGGTTAAGATTGCAGAGGCAATATTGAAAGCTGCTCAAGAAGTTAAAGGGCACGATTCGGTTTTGGCTGACCAATTGGCTTTAGAAGTAGTTTCATTTCTAGAAATTCAAAATCCCGGTATGGATATTGTTAACGTGGAAGAAGTTCAAGATGCAGTGGAAAAAATTTTAATTGAAAAAGGGCATGCTAAAACTGCTAAAGCTTATATTTTGTATCGCGCAGAACGTAGCAGAATAAGAGAAGGTAAAACTAAATTAATGGATATTGTATCGGATATTCTAGTAGAAACTAGTAGAGAAAATGCCAATATTTCTAATTCTCCTTCAGCTAAGATGTTGCAAATCGCTAGTGCTGCTTCTAAATCTTATTATTTAAATCGTATTATTCCTGAAGATTTATCTTTAGGTCATCAACGAGGTGATTATCATATTCATGATTTAGATTTCTATGGAAAAACGTTGACTTGTGTTCAAATTCCATTAGGAAAACTCTTACGGGAAGGTTTTAATACAGGACATGGTTATATTAGATCTCCTAAAAGAATCGGTTCGGCGACTGCATTAGCCGCAATTATTTTGCAAAGTTCGCAAAATGATATGCATGGAGGACAAAGTTTTGCCAATTTCGATCGTGATTTAGCTCCTTTCGTAGGAAATGCTACGGATGATGAGATTTATCAAGCAATGGAAGCATTAGTATATAACTTAAATAGTATGCACAGTAGGGCAGGGGCGCAGGTGCCTTTTTCTAGTTTAAATTTAGGAACTGATACCAGTGATGCTGGGAGAAAAGTGATTAGAAATCTTTTGTTAGCATATAAAAAGGGTTTAGGAAGAGGAGAAACTCCTATTTTTCCAAATATTATTTTTAGATTAAAAGATGGCATTAATTATAATCCAGGAGATCCTAATTATGATTTATTCAAATTAGCATTAGAAGTTGCTGCACATCGATTAAATCCTACTTTCAGTTTTATGGATTCTTCTTTCAATCGGGAATATGGTGATCAAGCTTCTTATATGGGGTGTCGTACACGCGTAATGGGAAATCGCAAGGGTCCTGCAGTTAGTGAGGGTAGGGGGAATCTGAGTTTTTCTACGCTTAATTTACCGCGTATTGCAATTCGGGCTAAGCGCAATTGGGAAACATTTTATCAATTATTGGATGGAATATTAGATAAAATAGCGGCGCAGTTGCATCATCGTTACTTAATACAGTCTAATTTAAAGGTTAAAGATATGCCATTTCTAATGGGGCAAGGTCTGTATATTAATTCAGAAAAATTAAAGGAAAATGATAATATTAGCTCGGTGATTGAGCATGGAACATTGTCGATTGGTTTTATTGGCTTAGCAGAAACTTTAGTAGCAATGGTTGGTAAACATCATGGAGAGTGTAATGAAAGTCAACATTTAGGAGTGGAAATTATTAGTTATTTGCGTAAAAAAGTAGATGAATTTGCTGATAAGTATGATTTAAATTATACATTATTAGCTACTCCAGCAGAGGGATTATCTGGACGTTTTGTTAAGTTAGATCGTCAAGAATATGGTGTTATTCCGGGAGTTACAGATAAAGAATATTATACTAATTCCTTTCACGTGCCGGTAGATTACCGTATAAATGTTTTTAATAAAGTTAAAGTGGAAGGAGTTTACCATAAATATGCTAATGCGGGTCATATTAGCTATGTAGAATTCCAATCAGCTCCTTACCATAATTTAGAAGCGTTAGAACAGGTAATACGTTGTATGCACGATTCAGATATGGGATATGCTGGAGTGAATTTTCCGGTAGATTTTTGTCAAAGTTGCGGTTATGAGGGGATAATTCAAAATGAATGTTTAGAATGTGGATCGGACGATATACGCAGAATTAGGCGTATTACTGGTTATTTAAGTACTTTAGATCGATTTAATGATGCTAAAAAGGCGGAGTTAAAATCGCGAGTAGCCCATAGTTAAAGGGAGGTGAAATGTTGCCGTTAGCAGGTATTACAAACGAGAGTATTGTGGATGGGCCAGGCGTAAGGATGGTAATTTTTTTTCAAGGGTGTCCTCACCATTGTCCTGGTTGTCATAATCCGGAAACTCATCCGTTTTCTGGAGGAATGTTAATTTCTATAGAAGAAATATTGACAATAGTTCGTAACAATCCATTGTTAGCAGGGATTACTTTTTCTGGAGGAGAACCTTTCGCTCATTTGGCTATTTTAGCGGAATTTATTAGTAAGTTTAAAAATGAATTTAAAAATTTAACGTTGGGGGCATATACTGGATATACTTATGAAGAATTATTAATGCTTGATAGAATGTTAATAGATAACATTTTGTTTCAATTAGATTTTTTAATTGATGGTCGTTTTATTTTGGCTGAAAAAGCCGATTTGCCATATCGGGGTTCTAAAAATCAACGCTATTTAATCTTAAAGGAGGGTAAGATTGTAGAAATATTTTAAAATTAGAGAATATTTTAATAAATTTATTGATATTTGCATAAAAAATAGTATATTAACTTTATCAAATGAAGCCGGGGTGGCGGAACTGGTAGACGCGCCAGACTCAAAATTTGGTGGTGGTGACACCGTGTCGGTTCGATTCCGACCCTCGGTATATCTTGTTGTAATTATTTCGAGTTTCTTTTAGGGTTAAATTAGGTGTGATGGTTAAAAATGGCTTAGTGTAGTTCATGGTTAGATTGGGAAAATGGTTCTTCTGAACAAGTTAATTATAGGTATTTAACTGATGATTGATTTGAATTAAATTGTATAAAAAGAGGAACTCGTTAAAAATACTTTTAATAATGATACAGATATTTTATGTTTTGGAATTAATTGTTATAATAATGGAAGTATTTTCCCAAGATATGATATAAATACATTAAATCAGTATTATGCATTTAACATCTTAGTATAGATATAATGCGGGTACAGCATCATTTCCCAACTTCCAACTTTAAAAGTCAAAGTCCCCAACAGTATCGAAGCAATTATTGTAACTGCATAAGCTTCAAATAAATCAGCTGCCATTCCAGCACAATCTCCGACGTTATCTCCCACATTATCAGCAATTACTGCTGGATTGCGAGGATCATCCTCTGGAATATTCGATTCAACCTTACCTACTAAGTTAGCACCAACATCAGTACCATTAGTAAATATACCGCTACCTAAACGTACCAAGAATTTAATTTAAAATGCATGTGGTTAGTTATTCAAACGAGAATTTCTTTTGAAATATGATATTAAATTCCCATAAAACATTGTAACCTGTGAGGATAGTTTATTTTGTTTGTTCTGCATATATGAAGAACCTAAAATTAAATTATTAAATAAATGCTTATATAATTATCGTACTAAAAGAATTGGTTCGACATGTTATAAACAAGATACTATAAAACAGACACAGAAGCTTCAAATATTTACTATCCACTGAAAATTTTAAAAAGCAAAAGATAAATATAAAATTATTGCAATAGAAAAATTTCTTCAATATTTTAAATTGGAATGATGCTCCTAAATATCGTCTAATTATTTAAGAATTAATCAATTTGAAAAATATTTATACAAAAAAGTAAGTAAAGATTTATGATCTAATTGTGATATTAAAAATTTCCAGAAATACAACATCTATAAGTTAATTTTAAAAATATTTTTTATGTATGTAACACTAATGATAAAAAGTATAAAATAGTTACAATAATGGGTATAAAAATAAAATTCAAAAGAATTCATTTTAAAATAAGATATATAAATAGGGAAATTATTTTCTAAGTTTTTTATCACAACTACAAAAGAAACCGTTGCAGAAGAATGATATATTTACTCGTTAATTTTGTTTGTTAGTTATGAATTTTTTTTAATATAGAAATTTCTAATGCAATATCTAATATTTATATGTTCGGATATGATGTTAAAGATAATAACTAATAGCAAAGTTTATAATTGCAATTTTTCATTTGCGTGAGTTGATATAGGGGGATTCTTCTTATTTGCTGGTATATAATGTATATTTCTTTATATGGCTTGTGTTAATTTAGATTAGTTATAAATTATTGTGTTAGAGCGTACAGGTAGTCAGTGTATGAATTGCGAAAAAACCGTATTAGATGAAAATGAATTATTAAAACTGTATAAGTTAGATTTATTTAAGTTGTTGGATATTTCTTCGTGTTATGTAAAGAAAAAAGTTGAATTTTGTTCTATAATAAATGCGCGTAGCGGTAGGTGTTCCCAAAATTGTAAATATTGTGCTCAGAGTTCTTATTATTGCACAGACATAAAATCTTATCCTTTGATGGGAATTAGTGATGTTATAAAAGTTGCGTTAGACGCTAAATCTCATAGAGTATCAAGATTTTCGATCGTTACTTCAGGTAAAGATCCAGGTGAAAGTAAGAGTTTTAAAATTGAACTTGAAATGATTAAAGAAATAAATAGAATTAAGGGTCTAAGTTCTTGTGCTTCATTAGGTATGTTAAATGAAACACAGATAGAGGAACTTTATAGATGTGGTCTAAAAAGATATCATCATAACATGTTGAACAACGTGTTGAAATGGCACTGAATTTGGCTGAAATTCAACCAAATTCAATACCTATAAATATTTTGATGCCTATACCTAAAACTCCTTTAGAAGATTATTTGAATAAAATTGATCAAGAAAATGTTTTAAGGTCATTGGCAATAATAAAGATTGCAAATCCAAATTCAATTTTGCGTCTTTGCGGGGGTAGGATGCGATTATCGAAAGAAAATCAAATGTTAGCGTTGAACACTTGTGTAGAAGGTATTATGGTAGGTAATTATCTTACAACAGTGGGAAATATTCCGGATAATGATATAGAAATGGCTGAAAGTTTAGGGAAAATCATTGTTTAATTGCTTGTATTTATAAATTTAAATTGTTTTGAAAAAGTTTTGATTTATTTACATTACTTTCAATGCACTGTTTTGTATTTAGTGGTGAAATCTCACATTATTTGGTAAAAGCTCTTTTATGGAAGATTTTTTTGTTTGATATATTTGTTGATAATACGGCATTGCTAATCACTTTTATTTAAAATTTTAATTGTAGTTTAATTTATGTTTTATTGATGATAATTTTTTATGTAGCTAACTAAATTTTAAGCTAAGCGACTTGACAAAAAATAATTCTATTTCTATGATCTAGGTTGAGTGGTTTAAAGTGGTTTTTTTTAGTATAAAAGTAGATAAAAATGGTTTTTAGAGGCATTAATTCTGTAAATTTAGATGCTAAGGGGCGTGTTATTATGCCGAGTAAGTATCGTGCTTCGTTGGAAGAAGATGATGGAACCATGGTTATTACGATAGATGCAGAGGATAGGTGTTTATTATTGTATCCAATGAAGGTATGGGAAGAAATTGAGATAAAAATTGCTAGTTTGCCTAGTTTTGATTCGTTGACTAGGAGGATTCAGCGATTATTGATTGGACATGCGACAGAGGTTGAGATGGATAACAATGGGCGTTTATTATTGCCTGGATTATTAAGGGAATATGCTAAGATTGATAAGCAAGCTATGTTGGTTGGACAAGGTAAAAAATTTGAGATATGGAGCAGGGAAATTTGGGAAAATTGCCGAGATGAATGGTTAAAAGCAGGGTTAAAGGATAGAACGGTGCCTGATACTTTGCAAACATTGTCTTTATAGGTAGGTATAAGATGTTGCATAAGCCTGTTTTGTTAGAAGAAGTGTTAAATAATTGGTTAATTTCGCCAAATGGTATTTATGTTGATGGTACTTTTGGTAGGGGAGGTCACTCTAAGGCTCTTTTAGATAAATTGTCTTCATTAGGTAGGTTATATGCAATGGATTGCGACAATGAAGCAGTTGCAGTGGGTAATAGTTTGGCTAGAAATGATGTTCGTTTTCAAATAAAAAAAGGTAATTTTGCTGACATGGAAACGTGGATTACTAGTTTAGATTTGAAAGGTAAGTTATCAGGGATTTTATTAGATTTAGGGGTGTCTTCTCCACAGTTAGATAATTTAGCACGTGGATTTAGTTTTAAAGGGCATAATCGACTAGATATGAGAATGGACCAGGATTTATTGATTGATGCTGCTGATTGGTTAAATCATGCTAGTGAAGAAGAAATTCAGAATGTTTTGTTTAAATATGGAGAAGCACGTTATAGTAAGGCGATTGCGCGAGTAATTATTAAAACTCGAAAATTAAAGTCGTTAGAATATACTGATGAATTAGCAAAATTAATTGCTGATATTGTTCCAAGTAAAACGAAAAATCCGGCAACACGTGCTTTTCAAGCTATTAGGATATTTATAAATAAGGAGTTAGAAAATTTAGAAAAATTTTTGGATTTTAGTTTAGATTTATTAAGAATTAATGGTAGGTTATTGATTATTACTTTTCATTCTTTAGAGGAACGCATAGTTAAACAATTTTTTCAGCGAAAAACTATTATTCCTAAATGGTTACCTGTGCCAGAAATATCATTAGAACTAGCAATAAAAAAAATTGGTCGTTTCAAACCACAGGCTGAGGAGGTGTTTTCTAATAAGAGGGCAAGAAGTGCAACATTAACAGTATTGGAGAAAATAAAATGAACGCGGTTATGCGTAGTAAAGAACATTATTTAAAAGGGGTGTCTTATCAAATGCAGGTTATGCCAAATTTTAAATTATTATTTTTATTAATTATTTTTCTAATTAGCTCCTTTGGGTTGATTTATACTAAAGAAGTTAATCGTCAAATCTATAAGGATTATCATGTTTTACAAAAAGAAGAGTATGTTTTAAAAATGACTAATAATTATTTATTAGAAAAACAAAGTTTTCTGAAAGCTCAGTTTAAGGTTCAAAACGATGCTCGAGGTAAATTAGAAATGGAGATTCCTAAAGAAGTAGTTCGAATTGAAATGCATAAATGAATATTAAATACCATAATTTTTTTAGATGGATAGTTATTAGTTTTTTATTAATAGTATTATTTATTAGTGTAATAGCTAGGGTAATTTATTTAGGGTTTGTACAGAGTAATTTTTTAAGGGCTCAGAGTGAGAAAAGAATTGTAAAAAATGTTGCTTTAAATGGTTATCGTGGAAAAATTTTAGATCGAAATGGTAATTTATTGGCAATTAGTGTTGAGGCTCCTGCGGTTTGTGTTAATCCTAAGAAGTACTTTAATAATCCAGAAAATAATCATAAATTAAGTTATATTTTGAAGCGTCCTTTGAAAGAGATTGAAGATAAGGTGCAGCAAAATAATCGTGAATTTATTTATTTAAAACGTGTTGTGACAGAAGAAGAGAAAATAGCAATTGAAAAGCTTAAATTGCCTGGGATATTTTTTTCTGTAGGGTACAGACGTTTTTATCCAGAGGGGGCAAGTATGGCTCCAATTATAGGGATTACTAATATTGATGATCATGGTCAGGAAGGATTAGAATTATTTTTTAATGATTGGCTGCGTGGAATACCCGGTAAAAATAGAGTATTAAAAGATTGTTTGGGTAATATTATTAAAGATATTTCTGTTTTAAAAACTCCTATTTTAGGACAAGATTTAATGATTACTTTGGATCGTCGTTTACAATATTTTGCTTATGAGGAATTAAAAAAAGTAGTTAGTGAAACGAAAGCTGAATCAGGAATTATTGTAGCTATGTCGGTTAAGACAGGAGAAGTATTGGCTATGGTTAATTATCCCAGTTTTGATCCAAATCAAAAAGCGGGGAAAGTAATTCGTAATAGAGCAGTTACAGATTTATATGAGCCAGGATCTACATTTAAAACATTCACTATTTTAGAAGCATTGGAGAGTAATAAGTTTAATGAAAATACATTGATTGATACAAATCCGGGCGAATTTAGAATTGGAAAAAATGTGATTACCGATGCAGAAAAAATAAACAACGGCGTTTTAAGTTTATCAGAAGTATTAATACGCTCTAGTGATATAGGTACGGCGAAAATTATTTTACATTTAGATTCTGATCGTTTTTTAGGTAATTTACGTAAATTAGGATTTGGTCAACGAATTAACAATTTTTTTCCTGGTGAATCAGCTGGTATTTTACCTAATAATTTAAAGAATCGTCCTTTTGTATTAGCAACTCTTTCTTTCGGGTATAGCATTTCTCTTACAGCTGTACAGCTTGTTTCTGCGTATGCTACTTTAGGAGCGAAGGGTATTAAAAAAATTCCTACTTTTATATCAGAATATTCTGGAAACTCTAATGTAGAACAACGTGTTTTTTCTGTGGAGTTATGTAATCGTGTTATAAGAATATTAGAGAAAGCTGTAGAAGAAGGAACTGGACGTAAAGCAAAGATCAAAGGGTACCGAGTAGCAGGTAAAACTGGGACTTCGCATATGATTTCTCCCAAAGGGGGTTATTACCATAATCGTTATTATGCAAGTTTTGCGGGTATTGCGCCGGTTAGTAATCCAGAAATAGCTATGGTGGTAGTAATTAAAGATCCAAAGAATAAGTATTTTGGTAGTCAGGTAGCAGCACCTTTGTTTAGTAAGGTTATGGAAGGAATGTTGCGTATTTTAAGAATTGAATTTGACAAAGAATGAATTTTTATGGATAGAAAATTAAACGAAATTTTATTGGAAATTCCTGGTATTTCTGAAGATATAGTAATAACTGGTTTGCAGGATGATTCTAGAAAGGTTAAGAAAGGAGATTTATTTTTAGCATATCAAGGAGAACAGATTGATCGTAAAATTTTTATTCAAGAAGCAAAAGCTCGTGGTGCTGTAGTTATTAGTGATCAAAAAGGATATGGAGATTATTATCTTAGTAATTTAAAAGCAAAAATTGGTGAAATAGCTGAACGTTTTTGGGGTTTTCCTAGTAAGAAATTAAAAATTATTGGAGTTACTGGTACAAATGGTAAGACTACTATTGCTTATTTGATTTACCAAATATTGAATCAAGCTGGTATTAACACAGCTTTTATTGGAACTTTGGGGGTAATGTATCAGGAAAAAATTTATCGTACATTGAATACTACTTTGGGTGCATTAGTTTTACCCGAGTGGTTTGCTAGGATGTGTAATGTTGGAATTTCGGTTGTAGTGATGGAAGTATCGTCTCATGCTTTGTCTCAATTTAGAGTAGACCATATTAATTTTGATAAAGTAATTTTTACTAATTTAACACGTGATCATTTGGATTATTATGGTGATTTTTCAAATTATGCGCATGCGAAATCTCGTTTGTTTTACCATTTAGTAAGTAATAGGCAAATATTTAATCTAGATGATACTTTTGGAGAAAAATGGTTTAAGGATTTTAAAAATACTAGTATTAGTTATGGATTAAGCAATATTAATTCTTTGGTAACTATTAATGATTATAAATATACTTTGCAAGGAACTGAAGGGTATATAATGACTCCATGGGGTGAAGGTTTTTTCAGAACATCTCTAATTGGTAGGTTTAATTTAAGCAATTGTTTAGCAGTTGTTGCTGCATTAGGGGATACAATTGAATTTAATAAATTGTTAGATATTTTTAAGCGAGTAAAGGCTCCTGATGGTCGTTTGGATATTTTAAAAAAAGCTAATTCACCGTGGGTCGTTGTAGATTATGCGCATACTCCAGATGCTGTAGAAAAAATATTATTAGAAATGCGAATTTTTAATCCTGAAAAGTTAGGAATTGTTTTTGGATGTGGTGGAGAGCGTGATCAAGGTAAACGTAAAATTATGGGAGAAATAGCTAGTAGATTGGCTGATTGGGTGATTATTACTAATGATAATGTCCGTAGTGAAGATCCAGAAAAAATAGCTGCAATGATCTTGGAAGGGGTTTCTAACAAGAATTGTTGTATAAAAATCTTAGATCGTCAGGAAGCCATTAAATTTGCTATTAAAAATGGCAACCAAGGGGATATTGTAGTAGTTGCTGGTAGAGGGCATGAGGATTGCTTATTATTAAATGATAAAAAAATATATTTTACAGATCGTGAAGAAGTGGAGAAGAATTTACAATGTTATTAACCGATAGTCACTGTCATTTAACACACATTGATACTTCACTCGATGAAGTTTTAATGCGTGCAAAGAAAGCTGGAGTTGAGTATTTTTTAAATCCAGGGGTCGTTTTGGAAGATACTCCAAAAATTTTAAAAATAATGCAAAAGTATCCTAACGTTTATGGATCAATCGCGGTGCATCCTAGTGAATTAGTGGAATTTCCTACTTTAGAGGAATTATGTAAACAAGCGTTATTACCTGAAATAGTAGCTATTGGGGAAACGGGATTAGATTTTAAAGATACAGATTTATTAGAACAAAATCGACAATGTAAATTATTAGAATTACATTTGGAAGCAGCTCGATTAACTAACAAGCCAGTAATTTTACATCTTCGTCAAGCTGGTAAAATATTGTTGTCTATTATAAAAAAGTATAAAATTTCCGGTATAGTACATTGTTTTACCGAAGATTGGGATATCGCTAAACAATTTTTAGATTTAGGTTTTTTATTATCTTTTTCTGGAATTATAACTTTTAAAAATAGTGAGGCATTACGTGAAGTTTTTAAGAAAGTTCCGATAAACTCAATTTTAATAGAAACAGATTCGCCGTATTTGGCTCCAGCTCCATTTAGAGGTAAAGATAATGAGCCAGCCTACATAAAATATATTGCTCAATTAGGTGCTGATCTAAAACAAGTTAGCATTGAATTTTTTGCAAACGAAACCACAAATAATTTTTTAAATTTTGTTCGAGGGGCATAATGAATCAACAGCGAGTTATTGGTAGTATTGTTATTATTTTAGGTAGTTTAGTAGTATTACCTTTTTTAGGAATAAAAAAATGTCATTTTGATCAAAGAATGTCTGATGTAACGTTAGTAAAACAACGTTTGATAAATAAAAATACATATCAAATTTTACCAAAGACAGTCATAAGTTCATGTTTAGATGATATTGATGATAATAAAGTTGATGAAAAAGTAGTTTATAAAAATTTTCCTGCATATGCTCTTCAAGTTGGTGCTTTTAAAGAAACTAAGCGATTAAATGAATTGGTAAAAATTTTAAAAAAAATGGATTTAAATCCGATAATTCAGCAAATTAAAACGCAGCAAGGAATTTTATATAAATTGATTGTTGGAGGCAGTAGTAGGAAACAATTAAAGGAATTAGCTGGACAACTAAAAGAAAAGTTGAAGGTAGAACCAATAGTTGTAAAATTTGTAGTTTAATATTTAAAAAGAAAAATACTTATGTGGATAGATTGGATAATTATTATTATAGTTAGTATTTCATTGATAGTTGGTTTTTTACGTGGTTTTGTTAAAGAACTAATTTCTTTAGGGGCATGGATAATTGGTGTCTGGTTAGCGTTTAATTATCATACTAAAATAGCTATTCTATTTCCATGTAAATATGAACTCTTAAAAACCGTATTGGCTTTTACTAGTTTCATTATAGGGAGTATCATTGTAAGCCTATTTTTAAATAAATTATTAGATATATTAATTAATAAGGTGGGGTTAGGAATTGTCAATCGTTTTTTAGGAGCATTTTTTGGAATTTTAAGAGGTATAATCTTAGTGATTGTTATCCTGTTGTTGGTAGAATATTTAGGATTTAAAGACCAGATTAATAGTAGTAAAGTAACATCATGTTTACAAATGATTGTAAATAAATTGCGTTCGGAAATGGTTGAGTATAATTGGGATAAAATTAAGATTTTACAAAAAAATCAGTTATTAAATAAAGATATTAAAGAGAACGTTAATCATTACATGCAGATTTTTTCGAATCAAATAAAAGATGATTTATTGTGAATATAGTAAATGTTTTGGATAAAATAATAATTTTCTTTAAAAACTGATTTTAGCATGTTTGCGTAAAAAAAATGGTTTATTATTGAAATAAAATTTTTACAAATAATGAGATAGTCAGTAATTAAATATGTATCAATTTTTAGTGGTGCGGTATTTGATGGATAATTAGTTGGTTAGTGCTTAAAATGATTATTTTTATAGTTAGGGTTGGTTTTATCAATTGGAGTTAATCCGTAGCAATTGATAAAAGTAAAAATTAAAACTCTTAATTTTATATAAAAAATTAATTAAGCAAATAATGTTTACCTTTTTAAATAATTAAGGTAGAATTATATCGTTCTATTAATTTCAGGGGTAAATAGTGAATAAAAAAATTAATTCTGGAAGAGCTAATGTTAATTTTTTAGATCTTAAACGGGAAAGTAGTAGTGTAAGCGATATTAAGACTGCTATTTTAAGAAATTTAGCTTTATTGCAAGGACGTTTTCCGCAAATTGCTACTTTAAATGATTACTATTTAGCATTGGCTTATACCGTGCGTGATTATTTAATGGCACATTGGGTAACAACTGCTAATACTTATTATCAAAATGAAAGTAGAACAGTTTGTTATTTATCTGCAGAATTTTTAATTGGGCCACAGTTAGAAAACAATTTGGTTAATTTAGGTATATATGAATTAGTTGATCAAGCTTGCCAGGAATTAGGTTTGAGTTTAGAGAAATTAGCTGCTCAAGAACCAGAGCCAGGTTTAGGTAATGGAGGATTAGGAAGGTTGGCCGCATGTTATATGGATTCTTTGTCTACTAATAATATTCCGGCGATTGGTTATGGTATTCGTTACGAATTCGGTATTTTTAATCAGGAAATTAAAGATGGTTGGCAAGTAGAATCTACTGATAAATGGTTAAGATATGGTAATCCATGGGAAATTGCAAAGACGGATGTGAATTTCAAAATAGGTTTTGGTGGGGTAGTAAATACTGTTAAAAATGAAAAGGGAGAAATAATATTCCATTGGCAGCCAGAAGAGATAGTGTTAAGTGTTCCATATGATATTCCAGTAATTGGTTATCAAGCTAATACGGCTAATTTTATCAGGTTGTGGAAAGCAGAAGCATGCGAATCATTTGATTTTCATTCTTTTAATAGTGGGGATTACTATGGAGCAGTAGAGGGAAAAGTTTCTTCTGAAAATCTTACTAAGGTCCTTTATCCTAATGATGAACCCGAAGTTGGTAAAATTTTGCGCTTAAAACAACAGTATTTTTTTGTAAGTAGTTCATTACAAGATATGATTAGAATTTATAAGCAAAAGGGTGATTTTTTAGGATATTTTGCAGATAAGTATGTAATTCAGTTAAATGATACTCATCCTGCAGTAGGAATCGCTGAATTAATGCGTTTATTAGTGGACGAGTATCGAATGCCGTGGAACCAGGCGTGGGAAATTACTTTTAAAACTTTTTGTTATACTAATCATACTTTATTGCCAGAAGCATTGGAAACTTGGTCGTTAACTTTATTTGGTAAGTTGTTACCTCGGCATTTACAAATTATTTTTGAAATTAACCAACGTTTCTTAGATAGTTTACCTAAAAATTTAGAAATGGCAGTTATTAGAAAATTATCCATTATTGATGAAGAAAATGGTAAAAAAATTAGAATGGCTAATTTAGCATGTATTGGTAGTCACGCTATTAATGGAGTTTCACGTTTACATAGTGAGTTATTAAAAAAGTTAGTTTTAAAAGATTTTTATTCATTGTGGCCAGAACGTTTTAGTAATAAAACTAATGGAGTTACGCCTCGTCGTTTTGTTTTGGTATCTAATCTAGGTCTTAGTAATTTAGTTACTCAAAAAATTGGTAATAATTGGCTTAAAAATTTAAATGAATTGAAAGGATTGGAAAAATATTTAGGTGATCAAGAGTTTTTGAATGATTGGCGAGAAATTAAAAGTAAAAATAAACAACAATTAGCTAAAATTATTTTAGAACGTACCGGAGAAATAGTTAATCATGACTCCCTTTTTGATGTTCAGGCTAAGCGAATTCACGAATATAAGCGTCAACATCTTAATATTTTGCATGTGATTGCACTTTACAATCGTATTAAAAATAATGCGAACGTAGATTTTACTCCTAGAACGGTAATTTTTGCTGGTAAATCAGCCCCAGGTTACCGTAATGCTAAATTAATTATTAAATTGATTAATCAAGTTGCTAGACAAGTAAACCATGATCCTGCTATTAAGGATAAATTAAAAGTAGTATTTCTGCCGAATTATAATGTACAATTGGCTCAAAAAATATATCCAGCTGCCGATTTGTCAGAGCAAATTTCTACAGCGGGATTAGAAGCGTCCGGTACTGGTAATATGAAATTTGCTTTGAATGGTGCATTGACTATTGGTACTTTAGACGGTGCAAATGTAGAGATTTTGGAAGAAGTTGGAGCTGAAAATTTTTTCCTTTTTGGATTGAAAACGGAGGAGGTATTGCGATTAAAACCGTATTATTGCCCTGAAGAATACATTAATCGTAACGATGAATTGAAAGCAGCTTTAGATTTATTAAAATCTCCCTTTTTTATTGGTGATCCAGAAATATTTAAACCATTGTTGGATAGTATTATTAAATATGATCCTTATTTGGTATGTGCTGATTTTGAAAGTTATTTAGAAACTCAAAATCAAGTTGATAAAGCGTATTTGCTTAATAACGAATGGGTTAAAAAATCAATTTTAAATGTAGCACGTATGGGTAAGTTTTCATCAGATCGAGCTATTCAGGAGTATTGTGATGATATTTGGAAAATTAACTCTGTAAAAATCGAGAATTAGTATTTTAAAACAGACCTATTGTAAAATTTTTATAATAGGTTTGTTAAAAATAGTTTGTATAATAAGAATTGATAAATATTTAAATTTTAAAATTAATTTGAAAAACGATTTTATTTAAAATAATAGGCGGTAGTGATTCTAGGATGTTGATTCAGATCTTTAAAGGTCGTAATTTTTTGATATTTATAATTTTTTAACATGTTTTTTACTGCAATTGATTGATTATATCCATGTTCTAAGTAAATTTTTCCTGTTTTGTTTATAAAAAATGGAGCATTTTTTATAATTTTTAATAAAGAGTTTAAACCTTTATTAGGAGATATTAATGCAGTTTGAGGTTCAAAACGAATTTCTCCTTTTAAATAGGGATCGTTTGGTTCAATATACGGGGGATTAGCAACAATGATATCAAAGGTTGATTTTTTTAGTTTTTCGAACCAGTTGCTTTGCAACCAAAATATGTTATTAAGATGTAAATAAGTTGCATTAGTAATAGCAATTTGCAGTGCATTATAGCTCAAATCAATAGCTGTAATTTGCCAATCGGGATGGTTATGAGCTAGGCTAATGGCAATTATTCCTGATCCAGTACCTAATTCTAAGATTTTTAAAGATGGGGTAGTAAAGTTGTCTTCTAAAATTTTCTCTACTAGCAATTCAGTTTCTGGTCTAGGGATTAGGACATCGGGAGTGACGACAAAATTATTTTGCCAAAAACTTTTTTTCCCAGTTAAATAAGCAAAAGGATAACCGATTGATCGTTTTTTTGCTAATTTATAGTAGCTTTGTAACATAGCTGTGGACGGTTGATAATTATTATCTGTTAAATATAATTTTTCGCGAGGAATATTTAGTAGATAACTCCATAACATTTCATTTTCTAAAGATGGTAACGAATACTCATTAAGTTTTTGAAACCACATACCATTCACCTGGTTTTAAATTGTTTAATTTATAAAATCCATATTGAACTCGAATTAATCGATTTACTTGAGTGTTGTAGTGTGTGAAGATATTTCGTATTTCGCGATTTTTACCCTCATTTAAGATACAGTATGCCCATTGATTTTTTCCTTTTTTTGATAAGAGTTTAATTTTCATCGGGGAATAGTTGATACCATTAACTGTTAATCCAGATTCAATTTCATCGATGGCATATTGGGGTAAATTACCAAAAAAGCGTACCCTATAATGTCGCTCCCAATTGCTGGTTTCTGCTTGGTGTGCAAAAGTATTATTATTTGTTAATAATAGTAGACCTTCGGATTGAAGGTCTAAGCGTCCTACCGAAATTATTCTTTCAGGTAAATCATTTTTTAGTGCATCAAATACTGTAGGACGACCTTGTGGATCACGATGAGTAGTAATTAATCCTCTAGGTTTGTAGTATACCCAAATATTGCGTTTAGAAAGTTGATTTAAAGATCTAGTAATATTGTTAACTGTAATTTTATCATTGACGCTAACTTTATAACCTAATGTGGTAATTATTTTTTCATTGACTCTTATTTTACCAGTTTCAATCCAACGATCACCTTGACGTCGTGAGCAAAACCCCAATAAACTTAGTGCTTGATTTAGTCTAACTGTATTTCTGTCCATAATGGTTCTAATGGAAAAAATAATCCTAATCGTATTTTAGAAAAATGTTTTTGTAAAGTTTTATAATACATTATAGATTGTTGACGATATTGTTCGATTAAAGATGGTATTTGCTTTGAATAGATGTTAATTTTGTAGTCGATAATCCACCAGGTATCTTTTTCTTTAAATATTCGATCTAATATGAAAAGTTGTTTGCCATCACTGATATGCCATTTTTGGTATTGTTCAGGACGTGTCTGTAAAATCCATTTAGCAGTATGAGTATTAAGGTTATTTTGTAATTTATTCCAAACTTTATTTATTATATTAAAATTTAGATAAAAATCTAAATTAAATGTTTTAATTAAACTATGCCAATAATGAACAGATTTATTGAGGATATTTTTTATACCATATTTAGTTATTTTATATAATATTTGGTGAATTAAAAAATCTATATATTCGTTATTTTCTTCTTGAAATGACCAAGTTTGGTTCCAGTTAGTTAAATTCGAAGTATTTTGTTTTAGTTTGGGCAGGTGTTGGTAGCGCATTGGCAATAAATGGGAAGGTTGATTACTTAGCTTATGTTGGGTAACTAATGTTTTTGTTTCCCATTCTTGTTGCCATATTGGTTCTAATAAACTAAAAAAACTATTATTTTTGATTTTAAGTCCAGAACCGACAAGGAATAATTTCTTTTTAGCTCGAGTACAACCTACGTAAAATAGTCGAGCTTGTTCATATTTTTCTTTTGTTTGGTTAATATATTGCAGATAAGCATAAGTAGGATGATTTGGTTCTGTTGGATCAAAAATACTAACTAAAAGTCGATCACTGTTTTTTTCTGGTATTCTTTCCCACCAATTAATTAATTCTCGATCATTTTGAATATTAGCTTGATTCATTCCAGGGATAATAACTTCATCAAATTCCAAACCTTTTGCTTTATGAATTGTCATAATTTGTAGGCTATTTTGGTTTACGTTAGTTTTAGAAATAAAACGTTTTTTTATTTTATGCAAAAAAATCGGAAGGTTTAATTCTTCTTGTTGCGGTAAACAATTAAAGACTTGTTCTGCTATTTTATTTTCTTGGGCAGAACTATCAGGATTTAGTTGTAACCAAATTTTGAAAATTAAATCTGACCATGGAGTAATCCTGATTTGATTAATATGAGGTTTTAAATTTTCAATTAAAAAAGAAAGACGCTTTTGACTATTATTATTATTTAATTTAGTATTTTGGAGTAATTTCCAGCAATTGGGATCGCTATTCCAATCAATTTCGGTTAAAGCTTCATTAGATAAACCACACCAAGTGGAGCGCAGTAATCCAAGCCAAGATAGTACATCCGTTAAATCAAAAAGACTGCGAACTAAACTTACTAAGTTTCTGACCGTTTCATCTTCAGATAAATTAATTAATTCGGATCCATGATAGGGATACTGCAGTTTATCTAAAAGTGGTAAAATATAAACTAAATGGTTACGAGAACGTACTAAAATTGCTCTAGATCCATCTGAGGGAGTTTGTAAAATTTGCCATAAAAAATTAGCTTCATCTTTTAAATTTCCTTCTTTTAGGAAATTAATTTCAATTTTTCCCTGAAAAGTTTGATTAGCTTTTGCAGGAGTATATGGAATAGCACCTAAATTAATTAGAGGAGAATGAGGAAAAATTTTACTAAATGTTGAATTAAACCAATTAATTAAAGTAGGTGAAGAACGAAAATTATCGGTTAAAGTTAATGGGGTAATTGGTAGTAAATCATTTTGTTGAGCGCGTAAAAATAATCCGACTTCCGCTCCGCGAAAACGATAAATAGATTGCATTGGGTCGCCAACTAAAAATAAAGTTTTTTCTGGATTATCACGAAAAGAAGCGAGAAGATGGTTTATAAGTCGGTAGTGAACCCAAGAGGTATCTTGAAATTCATCAATTAATAAATGTTGGATTTTATTGGTCCACCGGTACAAAAAAAAATCTTGCTGTTCTCCTTCTAAGGCATTTAAAGCTTTTAATGTTAATTCAGTATGGTCAAAAACGTTATTTTCTTGAAAATATAACTGTAAATGAGCTAACAACTTAGGGAGAAAATCTAGTAGTTCGCTTAAAAGTTTATTTTGATATCTTGAATATTGCTCTGGTGCTCTAATTATCTCAGTTAAAGTAGGTTCTAACCTGGGAGAAACTAAGTTAGTTAATTCTTTTTTTATTTGTTTCAATATTTTTTGTGATTTTAGGCTAGAAGTATATATTGATTGTTCTTTAGTCCAGTTTTTACGTATAGAAAAATTTTTAGTTAAACAGAAATTACTGAATGATTTAATATCTTCTAAAGATAGTTCATTGATAGTTGCAGCATTAAGCCAATTTATCATCCAGGTAGGTAAATTGGGATTTATGGTTTGTAATTTATAGAAAACTTCCTTAAATACTATAAATAAGTTTCTTAGTTCATTTTTAGCATTTTCCAATAATTCATTTTTTAATGCTTTTATTTCTTGATTAAAGAAATCAGAATTATTATGTAATAAATGATAAACCCATTGTTCTCGCTTGTGTAGTAATTGAACTAAAAACTTTTCGATTAATTGTGTTTGATTATCAAGGTGAATGCATAAACTAGTGAAATTATTTTGATATAGGCACTGTCTAACAACATCTAAATATACAAATTGCATAGTTTCTTCATCCAAAAGTTTACCATTGGGTTTAATTAAAGTTTGGATGAAAGCATCTAAAGTTTTAATTTTTAAAGTTTGAGGATTAGATAAAATGTCGTTATAAAGTTTAGTTTGAAATTTACTATCTTTTTGGGTTCGGATAAGAGACAAAATACGGTTACGCATTTCATTGGCTGCTTTTTTAGTAAAAGTTAAGGCGTAAATATTTTCTGGTGTATTACTATTTTCTAATAATTTTAAATATCTATTTACTAATAAACTAGTTTTACCAGATCCAGCCGGTGCTTCTACTATAAAAGAACGCGTAGTGTCTAGCGCTTCAATACGCGTATTTTCAATATTCATCGTAAATTATCGTTCCTAAACGGTATTTGCTTCTTGATTTCCAGAATAGCGGGTAATTTTCTTTATTGTAAAAATAGTTATTTTTATCAATACTTATGTTTACATCGCCGTTAATTGATAAATTATTATTTATCATTAAGTATCCTGAGAGTGTAGCATTATTAAGTATACATTGACCTTTTACCATAGTTAGATCGAAAGGAAAATTACCTTGTTCAAGGGTAAGATTACCATTTACTAATAAAATTATTTTAGGGAGGTTTTGTGAATTAGGTGTATTATTAACGTTGCCATAAATTTTTAAATCATTACTGGATTTAATTGTTATTTTTTCAGATATTTTTTGTAGCTTTATTAATTCTAACAATGCAGCTATGTCGTATTCTGTATTGTCTAAATTTAAAATGAAATTTTCTGATGATAAAATACTAAATTGACGTTCAAAGTTGTTATTTGGATTTACGTTTGAAGAAATATTGTAATCATACCAATATTCGTTAATAACAGCTGGATTAATAGGTTTTTCGGAATTATTGTGTAGGTATTGGTACTCTATTTTTTTGCTAGGATAGGTGTGTTTACATAATAACCATGCTCCCTGTATATCAGATATATCGTCTGGTCGTTTGATACTTAATTCAGATTTATTCATTATAACTTTTTCAGCTATTACAGCAGGTGTTTGGTAAGTTGGGTGATAATCATTTTTATATAAGATAGCTATAGCTTTATTAGTTATTTTTTGGAATCCATCACTTATGTTTAATTCAATATTATTCTGATCACGATTTATATTGTTATAATACCGGTTAATATGTAGGTGAACTTTGCATAGATTCAAGATTACTTCTTGGTCTTTAGCTAATACTTGTTTATTAGCAGGTTTAATTGTTAATTGAGATTCGTTATAGTTGTCTATAACTCCTAATATAGCTGGATTGCTAGGAGAATTTTGGGTAACAATAACCGAATTATTATTAATTTGATTTAGTTTTGAATTAACCTTGAAAACATATAGATCTTTATGGTTATCGTATTTATCCAGAACAAGAGCAGGAATGATTAAATTATTGATTTTGGTTTTTACTTTCAAGTTGAAAGTTTTTTGTTCCTCTACAGGTTGGAATATTTTTCGTTCTTTGTTATAAATGTAGTAAGAATTATATTCAGTTTGTTGTGGGCACGTGTAGGTGATATTTTTTACTTTTTGTTTTATTAAATTTTCTAAAGTTAATTGGGTTTTATATCTTAAAAAGTGCATTGTTGTTTGTGATTTATTTCCAAAAATTATAGGGAGTATAATTGATGAAAATATTCCAATTAATAAAAAAATTATTATAGCATTAAACATCAAGAAACCATTGAATGATGATCGATATCGGTACATATAAGTCTTCACATACGTTGTAAATTACTGAATAAATTTCCGGAATAAATATATCTAATCCTGGAAATGGTGCCTAGTTTATTTTTTCTTTTAATAGTAACTTTCCATAAATTTTTTAGACCAAAAATATCGTGCTCTAGTTTAATTGTTTCATAATCAGAGAAATCGATTAACAATTTTTCTGAGAGGGTGATTTTCTTATTATTAAAATCTATCGTAAAATTACTAATTCCTAATTTAGCATTAGGATCATAATGATTGTTTTTTTGTAGAATAAAACCTTCAATTTCTTTTTTTGTAATTTTGTTGAAATAACATGCTTTTTTGAGAAGATCAGTAATGGTTTCAAATACAGTATTGATTTCGTAATTATGGGTATTTGCTTCTTCAAAAAGAAAATATTGATTAAATCCTGCGTATATAAAATTAGATGTAATACCCATCACCGTACTTACAATCAATATTGTAAAAATTATTTCTAATAAAGTAAAACCATGTTGTTTATGTTTCGTTTTCATTGATATACGGAAATTCTAATGTAGTTAAAATTGCTTCATTTTGTTTGTTTTTTATAGTAATTAAATAATGATCAAAGGATAATTTTGTTATTTGAAACGAATATGGAGTATCGTCGAATAATTGTTTACATTGATCGCTGACCTGGGATTCTGGAATATTATTACTTGAATTACGATTCGTGTAACTAAAAATAATTTCGCTACAACTCATAGCTAAATCGTTAACATTGCTTTCAGATAATAATTGTGGTTGTTTTTTTATGAAAGTTAGGTAAATATGTAAAAAAGCAGATAATAAAATTGCAATGATCAATACGAAAAAAATTGCTTCGATAATTGTAAATCCTTTGATGGTTGAATCAAGGTTGTTATTATTCACTTTCCACCCTTTAATTTGATTATTTTTCCATCGAATACTATTCGGTTTTTGATGCTGTGGTGTTTTACATGTTGTAATATTATTTCAATATTTTTTTCATCCATACGATCATGATGCAGATCTCCCGATGGTAAAATGCGCAATTTCTTATCAGGCAATGTGATAATTATGTCAGGGGAAAACGATAATTTCCTGTATTCTTCTTTATCATCAAATAACCATGTGGCAGACAAAACGCAGTTATTTTCTTTTTCTACTATTATTTCTTGATGAAAATTTTTGGCTAATTCCTGCATAAGAATGAATTTAGATTTTAACTGTTTTGCTTGATTATGTACAATTCTTGATGGGTAAAAATTACTAACATTATTACGCGTTCCTATTCCTACTAAAATGGCAATTAACAAGATAACAAAGATCAGCTCTAATAAAGTAAAACCAGTATTTTTCATGTTGTATTTTTTATCACACTATTTTTGAAAATACAAATTTTAGCATTTTGTTTTATAAGTGTGAAAAAACACTTGCATATTTGTAATTAATTAGTATATTTTTAGGTGTTTTATAAGATGGAGAGTGATTTAAAGTATGCCAAGTATAAAAATCAGAGAGCATGAGTCTTTCGACGGGGCGATGCGTCGTTTTAAACGAGCTTGTGAAAAAGCGGGGATTCCGGGTAAGTTGCGACAAATTGAATATTATGAAAAACCTACGGCTAAGCGTAAAAGGAAGCGTTCTGCTGCGATTAAGCGTCAACAAAAACAGCAGTTAATGCAGCAAAAAAATAGTAAGTAATTGTTTTAATGTTGTAATTTATAAGAATAGTGTAAATTGATACCTAGGTCATTTATTGAAGATTTAGTTGTTAAGTGTGATTTAGTAAGGTTTATTGGTAATCGTGTCAAGTTGAAGGCAAAAGGGAGTAAATATTTTGGAGTTTGTCCTTTTCATAAAGAAGATACTCCTTCTTTTGTGGTTAATCAAAAAGAACAATTTTATTATTGTTTTGGTTGTCATGTGCACGGTAATATTTTAGATTTTATCATGCATTTTGAACGTTTAAATTTTAAAGACGCAGTGGTTTACTTGGCAAATTACCTAAATTTACCGTTACCTGCTGCAGATGTTAATAGTCAAAGAAGAGAAGGTCATAAAAAAAAATTGTTAAGGTTATGTCAAGAAGTGGCATTATATTACCAGCAATGTCTTGGTCGTGTGGCTGCGCATGAATATTTGATGAAGCGCGGAATTAGCCAGGAAATTATAAAGTTTTTTGGGATTGGGTATGCGTTGCCGTATGGTAATTATTTAAAAAAATTTCCAGAATGCTATAATAGGTACTGGGGCGAACTTGGTGTGTTGAATTCTAAAGGTGATTTCCCGCGTTTTCATGATCGGATTATGTTTCCTATCAGAAACGAGCATGGTCAGATTGTTGGTTTTGGAGGGAGAACTCTAAAGGGTTCTGAAATGAAGTATCTTAATTCTCCAGAGACGATGTTATTTCATAAGCGAGAAGAACTTTATGGTTTGTATGAAGTTAAACAAAAAGGTAACTTTGATGAAATTATCGTAGTTGAAGGCTATTTTGACGTAATTAGTTTACACCAGTTTGGTATTACTAATGTGGTTGCCACATTGGGAACAGCTGTTTCCCAAATACAAGTTCGTAAGATTATTAATTATGCTAAAAAGATAATTTTTTGTTTTGATGGAGATATAGCTGGGGTTAAAGCGGCTAAACGTGCGATGGAGTTGTTATTGCCGATGATGCAAGAGGGAATAAAAGGTATTTTTGTTTTTTTACCTGTTGATGAGGATCCTGATTCATTTATTCGCAAAGTAGGGGCAATAAAATTTAAAAGTTACCTTAGTGAAAATGGTAAAAATTTAGTTGATTTTTTAATAGAAACTATGAAGGAGGGGTGTGATTTAAATTTACTAGAAGGTAAAGTTGAGTATTCTAATAGAGCTAAATTAGTTTTAAAAAATTTGTCTAATACCTTATTTAAAAGCTTTTTATTGGAGCGGATAGCAAAAGAGGTTAATGTTTCTCCGGAAAAATTTAGTGATTGTTTAACACTTGATAACAAAGGTAATTTTGATGATAAACGTAATTTTTTGTCGATTACAGAAGAGCAGAAAAAAATTCTGAAATTATGTATTTATTATCCTCAATTATTGTCGAAGTTAACATTAGAACAGAATGACTATTTAAATCAAATAAATAATGAAATATTTAAAGATAGTTTAGCACTTATAAGGCAAAATAAATTTAATAGTATTGGTAGTTTTTTAGAGTATTGGCGAGATTATAATTTAGATTTTAACGAGGTATTAGTTGGGACTTTGCTAAATGAAGAGCAAGCTTTAGTTGAATTAATTGAATTAATAATGTGGTCTATTGAGAATCAAAAAAAAGAAATGATTGGTAAATTAATACGAAAATTATCTAATAGTAAGGATAATGAAGAACGTATTATGCTTCAAAAAATGATTTATGATTTAAAATTTAAAACGGGTAAGTAAGATGGTAGATAAAAATAAAAATTTGGAAAAAGATAATAAATTTGATGAGTTGTTGGCAAAAGGTAAAGAACAGGGCTTTCTTACTTATGGGGAATTAAATGAGCAAATTGATAGAGAGATTGCTGATTCTGAACATATTGAGGA
The DNA here is from genome assembly GCA_045580225.1 of Gammaproteobacteria bacterium. Lineage (GTDB taxonomy): Bacteria > Pseudomonadota > Gammaproteobacteria > UBA9339 > UBA9339 > CAUUCF01. The sequence continues at coordinate 29,899 of JAZNNJ010000017.1, forward strand.
TATTATTAATTTAATTAATGAAGAGTCCATACCTATCTACGATATAGAACCTAATGAACAATTTGAAGAAAAAGAAGAAGGTGAAGAGGAAGATAACGAGTTAGTTGGTAAATTAGATGAGGAATTTGGAAAAACTACTGATCCAATTCGTATGTATATGCGTGAAATGGGGAGCGTGGCATTATTGACACGTGGTGGTGAAATCGCTATTGCAAAAAAAATTGAAGAAGGAACTAAGGAAGTTTTAGGTACATTGTCTACATTTCCAGGGGTGGTAGTTAGAGCATTAGATGAATATAATAAAATTGTCAATGGTGGAATTGGTCGGTTGCAGGATTTAGTTTTAGGTTTTTTTGATGATGAAGAAAATAAAATATTTAATGATATAATTTTGGATGGGGCATACAAAGTATTTGAAGAAAAATTAAGTGATTATTTATGTAAGATTCATCAAGAATTGGAAGAGAAAAATAGGCTTGAGAGTTTAATTGATCAAAAAAATAAGTTTAAAGATGAAAAAGATGTAGCGGATAATACAGATAATAAAGAAGAGTTTTTTGATGAAGTTGATGAGAGGGATTATTTAGAAGAGGAAGATATTTTTAATGTTGGTCCTGATCCTGAAGAAATAAAAAAGCGTTTTTCATTTTTAGAGACTTTTTATTATGGTTATGTTTTAGCTAAAGAAATGTATGGTTTTGATCATCATTTAACAAAGAGGTACTTTGATAAATTAACTAGTTGCTTTGCTTCTTTTAAGTTTTCGAGTAAGGAATTACAAACTCACATTAATCGGTTACATCAGGTTATTAAAAGAATTAATACGGGGGAATTAGCGATCGTTAATATTTTGAATGCAGCTAAGTTTAGGCGTGATGATTATCTTAAGATCTTGAGTTCTTATGATTTAGGTAGTGGTAAAATATTAGATCAATTAAAGAAATTACCTCATGATGAAGACAAGCTTAGTAATTTAGTTAATGAATTGCGTCGTGAATTTATGAGATTGCATTTATTAGAAAAAGAATATAAGCTTAGTCTCAAGGAGATTAAGTTAGTTAATCGGATAATTACTAAAAGTAGAAATAAGGTACAAAAAGCTAAACAGGAGATGATAGAAGCGAATTTACGTTTGGTTATTTCGATTGCTAAAAAGTATACCAATCGCGGGTTGCAGTTTCTAGATTTGATACAAGAAGGAAATATAGGGTTAATGAAGGCGGTAGATAAGTTTGAATATCGTCGTGGTTATAAATTTTCTACTTATGCTACTTGGTGGATTAGGCAGGCAATTACTCGTTCGATTGCAGACCAAGCTAGAACTATTCGTATTCCAGTACATATGATTGAAACTATTAATAAACTGAATAGGATTACTAGACAAATTGTTCAAAAGACAGGTGTTGAACCAACCCCAGAAGAATTAAGTGTTAAAATGCAAATTAGTGAAGATAAAATACGTAAGGTTTTGAAAATAGCTAAAGAACCTGTTTCAATGGAAACTCCTATAGGAGACGAAGATGATACGCATTTGGGTGATTTTATTGAGGACAGTAACACGTTATCTCCTTTGGAATCTGCAACTCAATTGGGTTTAAAAGAAGCGACTAATGACGTTTTGTCTTCCTTATCTCCCAGGGAGGCTAAAGTGCTGAGAATGAGATTTGGTATAAACATGAATACTGATCATACTTTGGAGGAAGTAGGTAAGCAGTTTGACGTTACTAGGGAGCGTATCCGGCAAATTGAGGCTAAAGCTTTGCGTAAATTAAGGCATCCTAGTCGTTCTGAAAAATTACAGAGTTTTGTAGAAGATTAATATTATGGTATACCAAGCATTAGCTCGTAAATGGAGGCCTCGTACTTTTGATAAGGTAGTTGGTCAAGAAATGGTGGTTACTTGCCTTAGGAATGCCTTGGATTCAGGTAAACTGCATCATGCGTATCTTTTTACAGGTTCTAGAGGGGTAGGTAAAACATCTATTGCTAGAATTTTTGCAAAGGGTTTGAATTGTAAAGTAGGTACTACTTCAAAACCTTGTGATCAGTGTATTAATTGTCAAAGTTTTAATACTAGTAGTAATGTTGATTTGCTAGAAATAGACGCAGCTTCTAAAACTAAAGTTGAAGATACTAGAGATTTATTAAATGATGTTTGTTATCCTCCAGCAGAAGGTCGATTTAAGATATATTTAATAGATGAAGTGCATATGCTATCCAGTCATAGTTTTAATGCTTTATTAAAAACATTAGAAGAACCTCCTTCATATGTAAAATTTTTGTTTGCTACAACTGAACCAGAAAAAATCCCTTTAACTATATTATCAAGGTGTTTAGTCTTTAATTTGCAATTAATAGATGAGGCTTTGATTCAAAAACATTTAATAAATTTATTAAATTATGAAAAAATTGATTATGAGAGCGAAGCTATAACTATTTTAGCTAAAAGTGCGTCTGGAAGTATTAGAGATGCAATGAGTTTGTTAGATCAGGCTATAACTTACGGTAGTGTAACGGTAGATAAAGTTAGTAATATGTTAGGTTGGGTTGATCGAGGCATAATAGATGACTTATTGGAGGGTTTAATTAAACAAGATGCCAAATTAGTGTTGCAGATAGTTGATAAATTATATCGTAACGGTTACTTCTTAAATAAAGTATTAGATGTTATTTTAGAAAAATTATATTTATTAAGTTTAAAGCAGTTTGATTGTATAACTTTTGAGTGTGGTGATATATCGTTAGCTAAGTGTGTTTCTCCGGAAACTGTGCAATTATTATATCAGATTGCACTTAATGGTAAACGTGATTTACCTTTTGCTCCTGATTCTAAGATTGGGCTAGAAATGATTTTGTTAAGAATGTTATATTTTCAACCTGTGAATATTACGAAAAAAGTTGAAGATATTAGCAATGATCCTGGTAATGTTATAGAAAAATCAGGTGCGCTTTCTAAGCAAAATAAATTACCAGACTTAAAAGAAATACTGGAATCGGATAGGTTGGCGATTAATAAAACCTTCTTAGAAGATAGTGAATGTGTTGGTATTATCGAAACATTAGTTAAACATAGTTGTTTTGTTTTGGGTGATGCTGATACTAATTTGGTATGTCAAATAGAATCTCCTTTTTTTCCTTTGTTAACTCCGCGTTGTCAAGCGATTATTAAAGGGATGTTGTTAAGGTTGTACCCACAATTTAATAGAATTGATTATGTTAGTAGTAAAGATTTATTTACTTTATCAAGTATTGAGGTGAAAAATAATAAAGAGCGTTCTACTAAACGCAGAATTCAGTTATCAAAAGACAGTAATTTGCAAAATTTTCTTAGTGAAATAGATAGTGAAATTATTGAAAATTATAGCAAATAAAAAATTATTTCCCGGTAATAATTACGGGGAATTACTTTATTTAAAAACTAGTAAAATACGTGCATGATAAAAATTTTATTATTATCGAATTATTAAGTTTGATGGTCATTTCATGTAAATTATTTTATACTGAAATAAGAACATTGATTGTACATTCAGTTAATGTGAAATTTAATAAGAATTATATGAAGGGTAAGTCATGCGATTAAAAAATAATTATATTCCATGTAACGTGGTTTACCAGATGTTGTTACGGTTAATATATAGGTATAATTTTTCTACTCAGGAATTGGCTGAAAAATTGGGATTGACTCAGGCGGAAGTTGAAAGCATTTTAACTCGTAAAGCAGTAAGGAAGAAATTAGCGGCAAAGTTAACTATTCCTTTGACTGAATTGTATTGTAAAATTCATAATTAATATTTGCCATATTGGTAATTATGGTAAATATAATGAGTTTTAATTTGACTTTCGGTATATAGTGAGTTAGAATCGCAAACGTTGTAGGGCGATTAGCTCAGTTGGTAGAGCAGCTGACTCTTAATCAGTTGGTCCAGAGTTCGAGCCTCTGATCGCCCATTGTTATGTGCATCTGTTTCTCTAATTTTTTATTTTGCTATTCGTTTTGTGTAGTTGTATTTTAAGATCCGGATAGGTTTGTGCGGGTAGGGTCGCTTTTTAGGTAAGTTCGCTCATTGTTTGAATGTAAAGAGTAGGTGTACAGGAATTGACAGGATTTTTAATAAAAAATATGTATATTAAAACGATAATTATCTGCCCGTACGAGTTAAACTAAGTGTTAAATTTATCTTTTTAAGTGTTCTTTTGCGTAAAGAAAGAATACAGATTTAAAGGGTGGTGAAGTGTTCGAATGCTGAGTAAAATTCTTGCGTTTTTGTCTCTTATTTTTTATAGAGTTGGATTAATTTTTGGAAAAATACTTGTGTAATTCGCCTAAAGTTCTATATAAATTATATTTACTCTTTTTATTCAATTAATACATAAGTTTTCATTGTTGTGATTTTTGAAAATGATGAATTGCGTATGGATATAGTTTTTTGTCTGTTTGAATTAAGTTATTAATACAGTCTTTTCTGTTCATATATTCTAAAAATTAGTCTTTAGTTGGATGTATTTTCTGGATAAAAATGATCTAGTATAGTAACTATTTCCGAATTAGAAACAGTTGAAATATTTTATACATAACTAACAGGAATTACAGTCGTATTTTCTGTTGTATTTAAATCTTTTATATCTTTTTCAATATATGTTTGAAGATAAGAATTATAAAAAAATTCCTAATTTGAATTATTTACCATTTTTTCTATAAATTCGCTTGTTGGAGTAAACGGAACTTGCTTTTTATTTTCTATTTATTTTAATGAAAGTCTTTTCAAATCCAATACCGCAAATCTACCTGCTAAGGATTCAGTAACGTTTTTCATCATATGGAATTGTTGAGAACCTATTAGTCAATATTGCTCTTTTTTATCGCTATTGTCGATAGCAATTTTTATATATGAAAGTAAATTTGGTGCATGTTAAATTTTATCAATAATATATTGGCGTTTTATATCTTTGTAAAATAATCATGGTTCATTAATAGCCATTTTTCTGGCTTTATAATCGTCTAAAGTTACATGACAACGAATTTTATTACAGTATTTTAATAATGTACTTTTATCAACTTACTTTGCGCCAGTGATAAGCAAAACCTTAAATTGATTGTTTAATTCAATAACTTATTTTTCCAATGTTCGTTATAGAATTAATTGAATATCAAATTGGATTATTTACACGTTTATTATAAAGTTTATTTGATCAATTGAAAGTGTTGTTTATTGTAAAAGTTTTTAGTATATATTTGAGAATAAAGTATTAAATTAGCGCATAGTATTATGGTCTAGGTTATGAGCATAAAAAAAACTTACAGCAAAAATGAGGTAACTACTTGGCCTTTTCCTAATTATTGGGATATTTTGGCTTTATTTGTGATTTTAGGTTTATTAATTTTGTTTGGTTGGGGATGTTTTCAAATGGCTGGTAATTATCATTTAGGGAAACAATTGCCTATAAGTTTGTCTTTATCAGTCTTACCTGAGTATGGTTTAAGAACAATTATTAGATTATTTATTGCTTTGGGTATTTCTTTACTAGTTACTTTAGTATTTGGCGCTTTGGCGGCTAAAAACTATTATGCGGAACGATTAATTATTCCTTTAGTGGATATATTACAATCAGTTCCTATTCTTAGCTTTTTAGCATTTGCAGTTGCAGGTTTTATGATAATGTTTAAGAATAATTTGATGGGGCCGGAGTGTGCAGCTATTTTTGGAGTATTTACTGCTCAAGTTTGGAATATGATTTTAAATTTCTATCAAGAATTAAAATCAATACCTTGCGAACTAATAGAAGCTGCATCGATGTTACGTTTATCCCCTTGGCGTAAATTTTGGCAAGTAGAAGTACCTTACGCGGCTCCTGGTTTAGTTTGGAATATGATGATGTCTTTATCTGGAAGCTGGTTTTTCGTTATTGCTTGTGAGGCATTTTCATTTGCAGGTAATGAGATTACCTTGCCTGGGATTGGTTCTTATATTTTTATTGCCAATCAAACTGGTAATATTGCAGCATTATTTGGTGCTATTTTTTTTATGTTATTGATCATTTTCTTATATGATCAAATTATTTTCCGACCAATTTTATATTGGATTGATACTTTCAAAGAAGATTATCAGAATGAAGATGCTAAGAAACCTTGGGTTTTATCTTTATTTCAGCGTTCTCATATGGTAAGTATTTTACATATGTTTTTGAAAAAAATATGGCATAAATTTCTTGGAATATCTTATTTTAATAATGTTCCCGTAGTAGGTAAGGGGAGGCAAGAAATTAACTTTTTTAAGGTATTATATTATTTGATAATAGTATTAACAGTATGTAGTGCTTTATTTTTTTTAGCTTATTGTATAGTTAAGCAATTTAGTTATCGTGAAATTATTCACGTGTTTTATTTAGGTGGAATAACTGGTTTAAGAGTTTTTATTTTAATTTTGATTTCGGTTATATTTTGGGTTCCTATTGGGGTATGGATTGGTTTACGACCTAAATTGGTTGTAATTTTGCAGCCAATAATACAATTTTTTGCTGCATTCCCAGCAAATTTGTTTTTTTCTTTTTTTGCTTTCTTGATTATTACTTTTAGGCTTAATGTGGAGATTTTTGTTTCGCCATTAATTATTTTAGGTACACAGTGGTATATTTTGTTTAATGTAGTTGCAGGGGCAAGCAAAATTCCTTTAGAGCTTCGTTTAGCAGCGGATAATTTTAAAATAAAAGGTTGGTTATGGTGGAGAAAATTAATTTTACCTGGTATTGCTCCGTATTTAGTGACTGGAGCTATTACTGCAGCTGGTGGTGCATGGAATGCTAGTATCGTTGCTGAGGTAATTAAATGGAAAGATCAGGTAATTCTGGCTACTGGGTTGGGGGCGTATATTTGTGAACAAGTGGAAAAAGGGAATACTTTAAAAATTACTTTGGGAACGATTGTAATGTGTGTTATTGTATTTATAGTGAATCGGTTATTTTGGAAGCCTTTGTATGATTATGTGTCAGAACGTTTTCGGTATTGATGAATATGCAATCTAATGTATTAATTGGTTTAGAAGGGATAACTAAAATTTTCAAAAATGCTAATCAAGAGCATGTGGTTTTAGATAAAATTAATTTGGAATTATATGAAAATGAAATTGTTGCGATTTTAGGTAAGTCTGGTTCTGGAAAATCTACCTTATTACGTATTATTGCAGGTTTAGTTTCTCCAACAAAAGGAAGAGCTATTTTTAAAGGAGTTCCAATTACTGCTCCTGCTGCTGGTATTTCAATGGTGTTTCAAAGTTTTGCTTTAATGCCGTGGTTGACTGTTTTGCAAAATGTTGAATTAGGATTAGAAGCATTGGGAGAAAGTGAAGAAGTTTGTCGGGCTAAAGCATTGAAAGTAATTGATATGGTTGGTTTAGATGGTTTTGAATCTGCGTATCCTAAGGAGTTATCTGGAGGAATGAAGCAGCGGGTTGGATTTGCTAGGGCTTTAGTTGTTGAACCAGAGATTTTGTTGATGGATGAAGCTTTTTCTGCTTTGGATGTGTTGACTGCAGATACTTTGCGAAATGATTTATTGGATTTATGGTTAGATAAGCAAACTAAAACCAGATCTTTTATTTTAGTAACTCATAATATTACTGAGGCAGCTTTGTTAGCAGATCGCATCATTATTGTGGGAGATGGCAGGATTCAGACTTCGTTAAAAGTTGATTTACCTCATCCTCGTGAGGAAAGTAATCCTAGGTTTCGTTGGTTAGTAGATGAAATTTATCGTTTGATGACTACTGCAAAAAATGACTTTGGTTTTCGTTATAAGCCTATAGGTTTTGGTTATAAATTGCCTAATGTTCAGGTTTCTGAAATAGCAGGATTGCTTGATATGTTAGTTAAGCCTGAATATTTGGGGAAGAGAATTGATTTGCCTGTTTTAGCAGATGAATTATATTTGGAAGTTGATGATCTTTTTCCTATTACTGAAACATTAGAAATTTTGCGTTTTGCTAGGGTTTTAGGTGGGGATATTGAATTAAATGATATTGGAAAAGCATTTGCAGATGCAGATATATTGGAACGTAAAAAAATTTTCGCAAAACAGTTACTAAAAACGGTTCCTTTGGCTTATTATATTCGCAGAGTATTAGATGAACGACCAGAACATGTAGCTTCGGTCGATCGTTTTTTAGGTGAGTTGGAAGATTATTTAAGTAAAGAGGCTGCTGAAGAAACGTTGAAAGTGGTTATTGAGTGGGGGCGGTACGCAGAGATTTTGGCGTATGATTACAATAAAGGAGAGCTAAGTTTAGAAAATCCTAAATAGGAGCATTTTATGCAACAAAAAGATAGTATAACGATTTTACAATTATCTGACCTGCATCTTTTTAAAGATTGTGGAGAAGAGTTTCTAAAAGTTAATCCGTTTTGGCATTTAGAGATAATAGTTGATGAAATACTGTCTAGAAAAGGTAAAATTTATCCTGATATTGTAATTGTAACGGGTGATATATCTCAGGATTACTCATTAGAATCGTATAAAATAGCAAAAACATTGTTAAACAGGATTGGAGTTCCTATTTACGCTACTATGGGCAATCATGATGATTCCAGTAATTTTTATAGGGAATTTGGTTTGGCAGAGCAGGTAGTTTCGGTTCATGGAATGCCAGAATGGGAAATCGTTTTGCTAAATACGAGTGTAGATCAAGAAGTTTATGGGTTTTTATCGAGCGAAAGCATTAATTTATTTAGGGACCAAGCGAAAGTAAAAAAATACCAATTTTTGTTTATGCACCATCCATTATTTATGGTAGATAGTGCATGGTTAGATGGTAGCAAAGTAATTAATAATATCGAATTTTTTAACGTATTGAATATTAATTGGTTATTCAATAATAAACAGGAGCAAATTTGTTTAAAAGGTATTTTTGCTGGGCATGTTCATCAGGAAAATTACTTTAATTATCGTGGTGTTCCCTTTTTTACTGCGCCTGCCGTTGCATGGCAGTTTGCAAGTTTAAGTGATAATTTTGGTTTAGGTAAAGGAATGCCTGGTTATCGTTGGATTAGAATATATAAGAATGGAAATTTTAGTACTATGTGCAAACACTTAGATTATAACGAAGAATTTTTGCCCGATAAAGAGGTGAGAGGTTATTAATTTTTTTATTACAAATAGCATATGAGAATTGAAAAGGATACTTTAGGAGAAATATCAATAGATTTAGGTAATTATTGGGGAAGTCAAACAGAGCGTGCGCGGCGTAATTTTAATATTGGAAGTGAGCGTATGCCGATAGCTGTAATTAATGCTTTATCGTTGATTAAAAAGGCATATCTTTTAAATTGTAAAGATTGGAGCGAAGATAAAAGTAAGGCAGTTATTCAAGCATTAGATGAGGTGATAGCTGGTAAGTTGAATAAACATTTTCCTCTAAAGATTTGGCAGTCGGGGAGCGGCACACAAACAAATATGAATTTAAATGAAGTAGTGGCAAATCGTGCTATGGAAATTTTAGGATTACCCATGGGTAGTAAGCAAATTCATCCAAATGATGATATAAATCGTTTTCAGTCAACGAATGATTTATTTCCAAGTGCTATGCATCTTATTACGGCTATTGCATTAAAAGAACAACTTCTACCGGCTTTGCAAATTTTAAAAAACAGTTTACAAGTTTTAGTTAGAAAGTGGAGAGGTATATTAAAATTAGGAAGAACTCATTTGCAAGATGCAGTTCCGTTAACGTTTTCTGAAGAATTTTCTGGATATTTGGAACAAGTTGATATTAGTTATAAAAAGTTGAAGGTTTTAGTAAAGGAGTTATCGGTTATTCCGTTAGGAGGTACAGCAGTAGGAAATGGGATTAATTGTCCTAGTAATGTGGTAAAACAGGCTATAATGCTTTTGCAGCGTTGGACAAAAATAAAATTTACTATAGCGAAGAATCGTTTTGCATTAATAGCTAGCCATGATACATTGGTATTAGTCAGTAATACTTTAAAAACTTTGGCTACTTCACTTTATAAAATGGCTAATGATTTAAGGTGGGCTTCTTCTGGTCCAGTAGGAGGAATTGGTGAGTTAATTTTGCCGTCTAATGAACCTGGTTCTTCAATCATGCCTGGGAAAGTTAATCCGACTCAATGTGAAGCATTAATGATGATAGCATTGCAGATAATAGGTAATGATTTAACTATTAGTATGGCTAATTCTCAAGGTAATTTCGAGTTGAATACTTTTAATCCGTTGATTATTTATAATTTGCGACAAATGATTGAGTTATTATCCGACGGGGCCAAAAATTTTGCTACTCTAGTTTTACATAAAATTAAAATTAATCGGAATAAAAATGAAGAGTTATTGAAACGTACTGCTAGTTTTGCAGCTATATTTAATGGTTTATTAGGTTATGATAAGATGGCTAAAGCAGTTAAGTATGCGTCAGAAAACGAAATTTCTTTAAAAAAAGCGATGATAGATTTAGGTTACCTGACTGAAACAGTTTATGAAGAACATTTAAAGCAGGTAATAGGTAAGAAGTGATTTTTAAAAAAATTAAAAGTATTTTAAATGATAGATTATCTATTTGGCAAAAATCATGGTTGATAACTTTATTGTTTCACTGTGTAGGTTTATGTTTGGTTTGTAAGAATTTTGTTAAAGAACCAGTGACATTGCCGAATCTTAAAAATTATAAGTATGTTAGTTTAGTTAGGGTACCGAATAAGAATACAGCTAATTTAACAAAAGATGTTAGAGTTAAGGTAAATAATAAAGTACGTAGTTTAGTAACTAAGAGTGCTAATGGGAGTAAAAAAGAAAAAAATCTTCCTGTAAGTAATAATAGTTCAAATAGAATTTTTGTTAATTCTAAGGCAGAATCTAGTAAAATGTTAAATAAGGAAGAAGAAAAAAATATTATTAATAATGGTGAAAATTTACTAGAACAAAATTCGGATTATAAACAAAGTGATGACAGTACTTTAGCAGAGATTAACAATAATGCGGATATGGGCAACAATTCTGCGGATGCTGTAGATGGAACTTTAAATGAGCGACTGTATGAAGCGCAGATTATTAAGGTAATTATGCAGCATTGGATTAAACCTTTACAATTATCGAAACAAGATTTTTGTATATGGAAAGTTAATTTATCTTTACAAGGAGAAGTTATAAAGCTTAAATTAGTATCAAGTTCAAATAATGAAAATTTAGAAATTTCTAGTCAAGAAGCTATTTATGCGGCTCAACCTTTTTTCTTGCCTAATAATGAAAAAGAAGCAGCTAAGTTTTTAGAATTAAAGGTTGTTTTTAGGGATAGTTGATTTGTTAGTGCTATTATTTATATCTGCAAAAGTGAGGATTAAAAATATTTAATAAACTAATTTGCATTATTTTTTGATGAAATATATACTGAAAGATAACGTGTTTCTCGGTAAAAATGAATGGTTAATAAGCAAGCTTTGCCGGTAGGAGTGGACAATTTTGAAGAGATCATTGAAAGTAATTATTATTATGTAGATAAAACTTTCTTGATCAAAGAGTTGTTAGATAAAAAG
>JAZNNJ010000018.1:0-57964 GCA_045580225.1 Gammaproteobacteria bacterium
TGCATTTTTTATTTTCAATATGTTGGTTTTTAATAGAAAATATCTTTTCTATTAACGAAGGCTTATTCATTATTTTTCTGTAAAATTTATTTGGATTTTTAATGATTAATTTAAGATTGCTTAGTTCACGATTTGTGAATAACGACTCGTCAATTTCATTATCATGATATGCTTGTATAAACTCGCTTCGCCATACACCAAGCCATTTTTTTTTAAATTTTTGATCTATGCGATTAAAAGTAAAATGATAATTTTGATATTTTTTTAAATAAAAAATTCCAATAAATTTTTTTAATTTAGGGTCTGCAGAGATTAAATTATAAATATAATCGTATTCATATTTCATGCTCATAACTTTTCCTTTATTATGTACTGAAGAATTAGGGTTATCTCTACGATTCATGTAATACGGCTTATCTATAAAGTATGCTTTTGTTGAGTAACAAAAGGTTAAAAACCAAAAACCATTATCTTGAAAGCTTGTTCCTGGGGATTCATTATGGCGAATATTGTATTTTTCTAGGTAATTTTTATTGTAAATTCCACACCATGTATTCATGATAAAATTAAATGGAAAAATATCTTTTTGGATATCAATAATTTTGTTGTAATATCGGCCAGATTTGTCTAATTTATTGTAAATTAATTTTCGATTACCTTTTTGTCCGGTAAATCTATAAAAATCCGCCTTTACAAAATCAACATCATTTTCTTTTGCTTTATTATATAATTCTTCATACATCTCTAAATCAACAAAATCATCAGGTTCTACAATTTCGATATATTCACTGTTTGTTTTATAAGCTATATCTAATCCAATATTCATTGCTTTGCCGTATCCTTCATTTTCTTTATGAATAACTTTAATTCGTACGTCTTTTTTTGCGTATTCATCAAGAATTTTGCCAGAATTATCGGTAGATCCATCGTCAATGCAAATTATTTCGATTTCTTTCAGAGTTTGGTTAATTACGCTGTCTAGACATTCTTTTAAATATTTTTCAACGTTGTATACCGGTATAATTACACTTACTTTTGTTTTTGAGATGTTATTCATAATTAAATATTAAATTACACGCTTTAACTATATTCTAATTTATTAGAGATGTAAATAAGTCTTATTGATAAATAGGGAAATTATATTCTGATTTTTTTAATAATGAAAAATCGCAGTTATTCTTTCTATATGTTCCGTTTTTATAACACAATTTTTCTTGCGCTTAGGTAATTTTATTAATAATTTTTATTTTGGGTAATTGGTAAATTTTATAATGAGTATAAGCAGGTTAGAAAGAGGTGGAGATTTGTAATTATTAATTGTAATTGATATCACTTTAGTTTAGCTTTTTTAGATTATGGTTTTAATTTATGTTAGTTAATTACGTTAGAGAAATACTCAAGCAAAACATCGATGTTAAATATCGAGAATTTTCTAAATCTTTACTTCCTGGTATTGAGAATGTTTTAGGAGTAAGAATACCGATTTTAAGGAAAATTGCTAAACGATTTTATCGAGAAGATAAGTATTTATTTTTAGATTATCAGTGTAAATATTTAGAGGAATTTTTATTGCAAGGAATGATGATTGGGTTAATAGGGGAAATTAAATATGTTGAACCGTTTATATCGAAAATTAATAATTGGGCAGTGTGTGATATATTTTGTAGCTCTTTAAAATTTGTGAAAAATAGTAAGCAAGAAATGTGGTATTTGATTCTAAAAAAGGTAAGTTCACAGCGAGAATATGAAGTTAGATTTTGTTTAGTAATGTTATTAAATTATTTTGTAGAAGAAAGATATTTAGAAGAAATTTTTGGCATTTTGGTTGATTTTAATTTAGATAAATACTACGCTCAGATGGCGGCAGCTTGGTTAATTTCGGAATGTTGTGTAAAATATTTTAATCAAACATTGTTGTTCTTAAAAAATAATAGATTAAATGATATTGTTTTAAAAAAAGCTATCCAAAAAATTAAAGATTCATTGAGAATTAGTAAAGGGCTTAAGCAACAGTTTTTATTAGAAATAAAATTTACTAATATTTAAAGATTGTTTTTTATTAGAGAATAATTAATATGTTTGTATTGTTTGAATTGTAAAAGAGAAAATGAAAATATCGGTAATTGGAACAGGGTATGTAGGTTTAGTAGCAGGTGCTTGTTTAGCAGATGTTGGTAATGAAGTTATCTGTATCGATAATGATTTAGGAAAAGTAGACAAATTGAATAAAGGTATCATTCCTATTTATGAGCCTGGTTTAGAGGAAATTATTAAATCAAATGTGCGAGAAAAGCGTTTAATTTTTTCTTATGATCTTGATTTTGCAGTAAAACATACTGAGGTTTGTTTTATTGCCGTAGGTACTCCTCAGGGAAAAGATGGGGCGGCTAATTTAGATTCTGTTTTTAATGTAGCTGAATTGGTTGCTAAGGCTATGAATGGGTATAAAGTAATTATTAATAAGTCGACCGTTCCTGTTGGTACAGCGTATAAAATTGTCGATATTATTAAGTCTCATACTGATTATCAATTTGATGTAGTATCTAATCCAGAATTTTTAAAACAAGGTAATGCTGTTAATGATTTTCTGCATCCTGATCGGATAATTATTGGATCAGATTCTAAAGAAGCAGTGAAGATTATGCAGGAGGTGTATGCGCCTTTTTTTAGAACTGGAAACAGGGTTATCGTTATGGATGTAAGGTCAGCAGAAATGACGAAATATGCGGCTAATTCATTTTTAGCTACTAAAATTTCGTTTATGAATGAGATTGCTAATTTGTGTGAAAAGGTTGGGGCTGATATTGAAATGATTCGTGTTGGGATGTCTACGGATTCGAGAATTGGCAATAAATTTTTATTTCCTGGTATAGGTTACGGAGGAAGTTGTTTTCCTAAAGATGTTAAAGCTTTAATTAAAATAGGATCTCTGAATAATTGCTCAATGAAAATTATAGAAGCGGTAGATGAAATTAATCGAAAACAGAAAAGCATCTTTATTGATAAAATTATTAGTCGTTTTGGTAGAGATTTAACTAATAAAACTTTTGCTGTTTGGGGATTAGCTTTTAAGCCTAATACTAATGACATTAGGGAAGCTCCAGCGGTTTATATTATAAAATATTTATTGAATTTGGGGGCAAAAATTCAAGTATTTGATCCAAAGGCGATTGAATCAGCGCAGGATATTTTTGGTAATGCAGTAAAATATTTCAATAATGCTTATGATGCTCTCAAGCAAGCGGATTGTTTACTGCTGTTAACTGAGTGGAATGAATTTCGGTATCCAGATTTTGAAAAAATAAAACTACTTTTAAAAAATCCAATTATTTTCGATGGTAGGAACCAATATGAGGCAAATAAACTTAAAGAAAAAGGATTTAAGTATGTTTGTATGGGTAGAATATAGATGATTAACTTACAAGACGTCGTCTTTTAATTTTCAACTTAATACCGAGTAAGTTAATTGTTTTATGGCGGTGGTTATTCGATTTTTTTATTGAAAAAATTTTTTGTGTAAATTTTTGTACTAGTAATTTGCAATATTCTTTTTTTAAGTCGATTCCAGATAGTTTAGAAATTTCAGACATTAATCTGTGACAACCTTTATCAAAAAAATATTTCATAATTATATAACGATGCTCATGAAATCTAGCGATTGAATATTTCTTGAGTTTTTCTAGAGCATAAAATTGTGAAAATTTAAAATTATCTATTAATCCATTTAATATTCCGTTTACATATTTTTCATCTATTTTACCAATTTTGTGAGCTTGTCTGTAGGCATACGTTATTTTATGCATAGCGTAAAATTTTTTGGATAAAATCATTGCTTTTACCATAAAAGGTGGGTCTGCAAAACGTTTATATAATGGAAAAAATATATTATTTTCAATTAAAAATTTTCTGTTATATAAAAATCTATGGTATCCATAATCAAATTGATAATTTTTATAAGCAATAATTTCATTTTTTTGAAATAAATAACCATCCATAGATGATTGAAAATTTTGGTATAGTTGCTTACTTTGGTTGAAAAACATTGAAAATTCGCCACCACAAATCAATACTTGATTTTCTATAGTTTTATCGTAAAGAATATTCAAAATATCGTTAGTAGGGTAAATGTCATCAGGATCGATAAAACAGACAAATTTTCCTGTGGCTATTTTTATTCCTAAGTTTCTAGCTATACTTACGCCTTCATTTTTTTTATGAATAACTTTAATTCGTTCATCTTTTTTTGCATATTCATCAATAATTTTACCAGAATCATCGGTAGATCCATCGTTAATACAAATTATTTCGATTTCTTTTAGAGTTTGATTGATCACGCTATCTAAGCAATCTCTTAAATATTTTTCGACATTATATACCGGTATAATTACGCTTATCTTCATAAAATACTATAGATTATCACATTTAATGTATTATTAATTTTAAATAAAAGTCAATTAGTATTTGTAATTTTTTGATTTAATAGTTTTTCCGGATTGATAGGATTGCCAAAATGTCTGATTTCAAAATGTAAAAAAGGAAGGTTATTTTTAATTCCCATGCTACCAATAATTTTCCCTTTTTTAATTTTATCTCCTTCTTTAACTTTAAATTCTTTTAAGTGTCCATAAGCGCTTAGATAATCATTTTGATGTTTGATGATAATTAATTTACCGTAAGCGGTTAAGCCTGTTCCTTGGTAGACGACGGTTCCAGTTTGAGTGGCGTAAATTGGTTCTCCAATTTTTCCGGTAAAATCTAAACCTTTTTGGTAAGAATCAGGTTGATGAAATTTATGTTTTAAGAGCGCAGTAGTAGGCCAAAGCCATTTTAAGTTATTGGTAGGATGGTTATTGGTATCATTTTTGTTAGCAATAGTTTTAGAAAGGGTTGATTTGGATGAATTAGATTTATTTAAACGTATTTTATCGCCAGTTTTTAAATGGTAAGGTGGAACTAAATTGTTAATTTTAGCTAAATCTTTTTCGTTTAAATTAAAATTCCATGCAATGGAATATAGGGTATCATTCGGTTTTACCTGGTAAAAAGTTGAACTTGGGGCGTTTTGCCAACCATCTACAACTTTTGGAATGGTTCTTTTGCTGCAGCTGTTTAGTAAAAATAGAGAGCAAATTATGATTAAAGTAGATTTCATGTTAAGGAAAAATCTTTTGTCCACGAAGACAAAAATTCTAAACTGTTTTCTTCTGTCATGTCTAGACGAATGGGAGTGATAGACATTTTTCGATTAGCAATTGCATTAAAATCAGTACCTGGTCCAGCAATATCTTCATTTCCTTCAGTGCCTATCCAATATACTGCATTGCCTCTTGGATCCAAAGATTTTATTGCTTGTTGTGCTAAATGGCGTTTACCTAATCTAGTAAATTCAAAACCTTCTAATTGAGAATATGGAATATCAGGCAGATTTAAATTTAAAATTATTTTTTTACGTGGTAGTTGATCATAAAAAGTTTTTATAAATCTAACTACAGCTTTGGCTGCGGTTTCATAATGAATTTGTGGGTGATTCCCTGCTAAAGATACTGCTAAAGAGGGTAAACCTAAATTACCGCCTTCCATTGCTGCTGCTACTGTGCCAGAATATAAAACATCATCACCAAGATTTGCACCAGCATTAATTCCAGAAACAACTAGGTCAAATTTTCCTTTAAAAATATCACTAGTAACGGCTAAGTGTACACAATCAGTAGGAGTGCCAGTTAGACTGTAGAATCCGTTGTCTAAGCGTTGAATGCGTACCGGTACTTGTAAAGTTAAAGAGTTACTAGCTCCAGAGCGATTTCGATCGGGAGCAACTACGGTAATTTCGGCAATTTTACTTAACATATTGGCTAATACAGCTATGCCTGTGGCATGAACTCCGTCATCGTTACTGATTAAAATGCGCATTTTTACCTCATCTTCAAATTTGTCCATCTTTAATGTATTGTAATTGAAAACACTATTTTTGCAACGTATATTATGAATAGCAAACGCGGCTTTTTGATATTGAATGGGGTAAAATTTACTAGAGAAGTATTGCAATATTATTGGCAATCTGGTGATTTAATTGTGGCAGCTGATGGTGGTGGTTGGTGGTTAAAAAAGAATAATTTAGTTCCGGATTATTTGGTAGGGGATTTTGATAGTTTACCATTAGAGGTAGTAGAATATTTTAAAAAACAAGGAAGTAAAGTGGAATATTATGCTGCTAAAAAAGATCATACAGATGGGTATTTAGGTTTACAATGGCTAATTAATCAAGGAGTAGAAAGTATATACGTGCTAGGAGGGATGGGAAATCGGTTGGATCAATTAATGGGTTTTTTAGATTTGATTCCTAATTATCAAATTCCAATATATTATTTAACAGAGAATAGTACAGCTACAGTTTTAAGGGGAGAATATATTATTACGTCCGATGTTCCGGTAGGTTTTTCTTTAATTTTGTTAGATGATTCAATTATTACTTTAGAAGGAGTAGAGTATCCCTTAAATTATTGTAAAATAAAGAAAGGTAGCGATTTAACAATAAGTAATTTTATGTTAGACAAAGAAATTAAATTAATTAGCGATCAAGCTTTGTGGTTTATTGGGTTAGGTTTAAATTTGAAATTTGAAAAATGTCAGTAGAGAAAAAGTTATTACATTATGTTGGTCAGGCAATCAGTCATTACAAACTAATTCAATCGGGAGATCGCATTTTAGTAGGGTTATCTGGTGGTAAGGATTCTTGGACGTTATTAGATATTCTTAGAAAATTAAAAAGGCGTGCAAAAGTTGTTTTTAAATTAAAAGTTGGTATCGTGGACTTTGGTTTTTTTGATGTTAGACCATTATTAAAATGGTTAGAAGAGGAAGAAATAGAGTATGAGGTTTTAAAAGCTGAGTTAACTTTTGGTGCTTATAAAAATACTCCCTGTGTTTTATGCTCGCGTTTAAGAAGAGGAATCCTTTATACTTACGCTAGAGAACAACAATATAATAAGCTAGCTTTAGGGCATCATCGAGAAGATTTAAACATTAGTTTACTGATGTCTATTTTTTATAATGGCAAAATAGCGTCGATGTCGCCTAAATGGAAGGCATCTTCTGATATTACTGTTATTCGTCCGATGATTTATTGTCAAGAACAAGATATTATTAAATATGCTGAGCAACAGAAATTCCCACTATTAGCAAATAATTGTCCATTAAGAGGGCATTTTGGCGGCAGAGAGCGTGTTAGTTCCTGGTTGAATATAGTTATTAAAGATAATCCAAAAGTTGCTTCTAATGTATTAAGATCAATGCAAAATTTGCACCCTGATCATTTAGCGGATAAGCGATGGTGGTCCTTTTATGAAGAAGATATGTAGGGAATAAACTATTTGACAGTGAAAAATAAAAACAATAAGATTAAAACCGTTGGCACCCGTAGCTCAGCTGGATAGAGTACTTGGCTTCGAACCAAGGTGTCGGGGGTTCGAATCCCTCCGGGTGCGTTTTGTAGTAATGAGTCTGAGAATTATGGGATTGTTGTGGTTTAAGTTTATTTTAGCGTTATTGGTATTTGGATTGACTTTATTTTTTGGATGGATACCTATTAAAAAAAATAGAGGAAATGATTATTTTGAATTAGCGAATTATTTTGCGTGCGGTATTTTCTTAGGAACAGCGATTTTTCATCTTTTGATGGATTCAGTGGAGCATTTTGAAAATTTTGCTAGATACCCCTATTTATACAGTATAGTAATTGCGGTTGGATTTGCTTTGGTTATGTTTGCGCTAGAGCAATTATGTGATGATAGTAAGCGTAAAATAGCAGCTTATTTGTTGACTTTTTCATTAGTGATTCATGCTTTTATTGAAGGTTTAGCAGTGGGCATGAATCAAGAGTTTTTGGAGGTGTTAGCTATCTTTACAGCAGTTTTTATTCATAAAGGTAGTGAAAGTTTTGCTTATGCGGTAGCTTTGAAGAATTATCAAATGTCTATGTCGATGATAAAAAAGTGGATGTTGTTTTTTGCATTAATGACTCCATTAGGAATTCTAATTGCATCGGGAGTATTTCCTTGGTTAGTTATGTTGCGGGAGCATTGTTGTATAGCAGTTTTTAATGCGATTGCAGCGGGTACTTTTTTATATTTATGTGTTGAACATTTGAGAGCTTCTTTAGTTAAACTTAGGCGTAGAAGGGAAGCATTATATTTTAGTGGAGGTTTTTTGTTAATGGCTTTATTGTCGTTGTGGGCTTAAGTTAGTAGCGATAGAATTTTTGGGGCAACTAAAGTATAAATGTTATTTGTTGTTTATTTGCCGACATAGCTCAGTTGGTAGAGCAACTGATTCGTAATCAGTAGGTCGGAGGTTCGAATCCTCTTGTCGGCATATTATGATAGATGTGTATGGCTTTGGTAGTAGTAATTTTAGCAGCAGGGAAGGGAAGTAGAATGAAATCTTCTATTCCTAAAGTACTACATAAGTTAGCAGGTAAGTGTTTATTAGAGCATTTGTTAGATAAAGTGCGAATTTTGAATCCTGTAAGAACGGTAGTAGTATATAATCAAGATGTTCTAAAAGATGCTGTTAATGATAAGCAGATAATATGGATTAAGCAAATTGAACAGAAAGGGACTGGAGACGCGGTAAAGTGTGTTTTTTCGGTTTTAGGAGATCTGGAAGATAATGATCAAGTCTTGGTTTTATATGGGGATACTCCTTTAGTTTTTGTTGAAACTTTAAGAAAGTTGTTGTCTTTGTCGGGTAAGCTTAAAATTTTAGGAGGATATTTGGATGAACCTTTTGGTTATGGTCGATTGATTTTTGATCAAAGTAGTAATTTTTTAAAGATTGTAGAGGAAAAAGAAGCATCAATCAGTGAAAAACAAATTAAAAGAGTAAATAGTGGTATAATGGCGATAGAATATCGTTGGTTAGTTAGGAATTTACCTAAATTGGTTTGTCATTCTAATAATGAATATTATTTGACTGATTTAGCTGCTTTGGCTGTTCAAGATGGAATAGATGTTCGAGTTTGTTTAGCGGAAAATTCATTTGAAATTAGAGGAATTAATAATTTATTGCAATTAAGTGAAGCAGAGCGTTGGTATCAGAAACGAATAGCTAACCAATTAATGATGGATGGTTTAAGAATAAGTGATCCAGATCGCTTTGATTTACGAGGAACAGTGAATTTTGATCAGGATGTAGTTATTGGTGCGAATGTTTTATTGGAGGGTACAGTTAAGTTAGGGAAAGGTACAATTGTTGGGCATGGGTGTTGCTTGAAAGATGTAGTATTAGGAGAAAGAGTAGTAGTATCTGCCTACTCGGTTTTAGAGGGAGCAGTAGTTGAAGATGATTGTATTATAGGTCCTTTTGCTAGATTGCGTGCAGGAAGTTATTTGCATGAAAATAGTCGAGTTGGTAATTTTGTAGAATTAAAAAAGTGTAAACTTGGTAACAACAGTAAAGTTAATCATTTAACCTATTTAGGAGATGCTGAAATCGGCAAAAATGTTAATATTGGTGCTGGAACTATTACTTGCAATTACGATGGTTATGGTAAATTTACAACGAAAGTTGGTGATAATTCATTCATTGGTTCAAATGTGTCACTAGTTGCACCATTAATATTGGAAGATGAAGTTACTGTTGGTGCTGGTTCTGTGGTTACTCGCTTGGTTCCTAAGGGTAATTTGGCATTGGGGAGAGGAAGACAAGTAAATTTGAAAAGGACGAAATATGAAAAAAAATGAAGTAATTTATCAAACTAAGTCGCATTTCATGGTGTTTGTTTTGCCGGGAGGTATGTTTATTTTTAGTTTGATTTTTTTTAGTTGGTCGGGTATTTGGTTTTCTTTAGCAATGTTTGGTTTAACGGGGCTGCTTGGTTTAAAAGCTTTAGCTCAGTTTGTTGGTAATCGTTATTTAATTACTGAAAGTAAAATTTTAGTACAAAGAAGATTTTTTTATCAACGTTTGGAGGAAATTTTTTTAAATAGAGTTGAAGGTGTAGATGTTTTGCAAAGTTTTTGTGGAAGATTGCTTAATTACGGCACAATAATTATTGTTGGGGTAGGTGGAAGAAGGGTAGAATTTTCTTATATTACTGCTCCAGGAAAATTTAAAAGAATTTTAGAAGACATGATAGCAGCAAAGAAATAATTTGAGGTAAAAGATATAATGAAAAGAATGTTAATTAGTACTGATGAATTAGGAGAAACAAGGGTTGCATTGGTGAAGGATGGTTTATTATACGATTTGGAAATTGAAACTAAAAATAGTGGTTTAAAAAAGGCTAACATTTATAAGGGTAGGATTTCTAGAATTGAACCAAGTTTAGATGCGGTTTTTGTTGATTATGGAGCGGAAAAACATGGCTTTTTGCCATTTAAGGAAATTGATCATCAATATTTTCAAAATAAGAATAGTAAAGAGTTGGTCAATAATTTGTTTGTTGGACAAGAATTAATTGTGCAGGTAGATAAAGATGAGCGCGGTAATAAGGGGGCGGCTTTAACTACTTTCATTAGTTTGGCTGGTTCGTATTTGGTTTTAATGCCGAATAATCCTAAAGTTGGGGGGATTTCTCGTCAGATAGAGGGAGAAGATCGGGAAGAATTAAAAAATATTTTACAAATGTTGGAGGTTCCTAAGGGGTGTGGAGTTATTATAAGAACTGCTGGTTTAGGACGATCATCTGGAGAAATTAAGAGAGATTTGCATAGTTTGTTGATGCGTTGGGATGCTTTGAAGGAATTAGCTGAGCAACAAAGTGCGCCGTCATTACTGTATCAAGAGGAGAATGCTGCCATGAGGGCGGTTAGAGATTATTTGAGACAAGAAATTGAGGAGATTTGGGTCGACAAAGAGGATTTATTTTATAAAATTAAAGAGTATGTCGGTAAAACAAAGACCGATTTTGTAAATAAAGTTAAGTATTACAGGGGGACAAGTTCTTTATTTTGTAATTATCGAATAGAGCACCAGATTGAATCTGCGTTTCATCGTGTCGTTAAATTACC
Source organism: Gammaproteobacteria bacterium (assembly GCA_045580225.1). Classification (GTDB taxonomy): domain Bacteria; phylum Pseudomonadota; class Gammaproteobacteria; order UBA9339; family UBA9339; genus CAUUCF01. Next base: position 11,010 of record JAZNNJ010000018.1, read on the forward strand.
ATCAGGTGGATCTATTTCTATTGATTTAACAGAAGCATTGGTAAGTATTGACGTTAATTCAGCTAAAGCTACATCAGGTAGTGATATTGAAGAAACAGCTTTGCATACCAATTTAGAAGCAGCTGAAGAAATTGCTCGTCAATTAAGAATTAGGGATTTAGGTGGGTTAATTGTGATCGATTTTATCGATATGTCATTATTAAAAAATCAGAAAGAAGTTTGTAAAAGATTAAAAGAAGCTTTAGATTTTGATCGTGCCAGGGTAAAAATGGGTGCTATTACTCGTTTTGGTTTATTGGAAATGTCGAGACAGCGTCTGCGTAGTTGTTTGAGTTCGCTTGATCAAACAGTATGTCCTCGTTGTGGAGGAAACGGTAGTATTAGAACGGTCTTTCCGGTAGCCGCTTCAATATTAAGAATTTTAGAAGAAGAAATTTATCGTCAAAAAGAAGGAGAAATTCAACTATATGTACCTTTAGAAGTCGCTACATACTTATTTAACGAACAAAGAGTTGTTTTAAATAAAATTATTAATGCAGCTCAGATTAAGATTACGGTTATTCCTGATATAAATTTATCGTTACCTAAATTCTTAATCAAAAAGGTTAAAAAAGAAGAAGGAGAAACTTTAAAATTATTAGCTAATAGGAAGGAAGCGCATGATAATGGTTTACCTATTGTTGTTGAAGGTAAATTTAATAGTGAAGTTTCTAAGGAAGAAGAGATAAAAATTATTAGAACTTCCTTGTTTAATGATTTGAAAAATTGTTTAAGGAAGATCAAAAATTATTTGTTTAATCGAAAGAAGAAAATAGATAATAAGGGTAATTTTGACGATACAAAGAATAGCAAGCAAAAAAATATAATAGATAAAAAGAAAAAAAAGGAATCAAATAAAAGTAAAGAGGATAGGTTAAGTATTAGGAGTTCTAGTGGTGAAATCGTAAAAAAGGGGAAGTTTTCTGCAAAAAATAATCAGAAAAATACTTCAAAAAAAGTTGTACGTCCTGTTATTAAAAAAGTTGAAATTAAATCAGATACTATTAGTAATAATGAACGAAAATTAGATGTAAAAGCAGAAGTAGTTAAGGAGAAAGAAAATATTTTGCTTAGTACAAATGTTAAAAGTAAAACGGAAAATAATTTTTATCGTACTCGTAAGGTTGTGGAAAAAGAAAGTGTTAAACCTGAGGAAATAAATAAAGATGTTTCTGCGAAATTAGACAATGATCAGAATAGTAGTAGTTATGCAGATAAAATAGAAGAAGTTACATTTATCGGAAAAGAGAAGTTAGAAACGAAAGGGGATGATTTAGGAATTATGTCGGCAGATTTATTTAAATCAAAAGATAATTAGTCACTATGAAGATAAAAATTGGAGTTTTAAAGGAACAAAATGGTGAACAAAGAGTTGCTTTGACTCCAATTGGAGTGGAAAAATTACTTAAAAATTATGATGTAGAGTTATTGGTAGAGAATGACATTGGTAATAGTTGTTGGTTAAGTAGTTCGGATTATGTTGGAGCTAAGTTAGTTAATAGAATGATAATTTATCGTGCTTCAGATATTTTATTAAAAGTGAATCCTCCGACAGTATCTGAAATTAATGAATACCGAAATGAATTAACATTAATTACCCAATTGTATCCTAAAGTAAATCCAGAGTTGTTGCCTTTATTGTCGGATAAAAAAATTAATTGTTTTGCAATGGAACGTATTCCTAGAGTAACCAAAGCTCAGGGTATGGATGTTTTATATTCTCAAGCTACGGTTATTGGTTATAAAGCAGTGTTAATGGCGGCTAATCTTTATCAGGGTTTTTTCCCTAGATTATCGACAGCAGCTGGTTCGTTTTCTCCAGTTAAAGTTTTGGTAGTTGGAGCTGGTGGGGTAGCGGGGTTAAAAGCTGTTGCTACGGCTAAGCGTTTAGGAGCACAGGTATTTGCGTACGATATTAGATCGGAAATAGAAGAACAGATTAAGTCTTTAGGGGCGGAGTTTGTTGATGCAGGTATTATAGCGGAAACTAATGAAGGTATAGCTCGAACTTTAACTGAGACAGAGCGGGAACAGCAGTCATTAATTTTAGAAAGATATTTAAGTTTTTGTGAAATAGTAATTACTGTTGCGGGAGTAAAAGGAGGGCAACGAGCTCCTAAAATTATTACGAAAACAATGTTTGAAAAATTGAAACCTGGATCGGTAGTCATTGATGTTTTAACTGGTTTAGGGGGTAATTGTGAATTAACTAAAAATGGTATTCAAGTTATAAATGGAGTTACTTTAGTGGGAATGGATAATTTGCCTAGTGAATTAGCTAGAGCAGCTAGTGAAATGTATAGTAAAAATATTGTTAATTTCTTAAAATTGATTTTAGTAGACAGCAATTTAGATTTAGACTTAAATAATGATATTTTAAGCGATACTTTAGTTACTTATCGAGGAGATATTAGAATATAAATAGCCGGGGGTAATATGCATGGAATAATTGTTATTTATTTATTAATTTTAGCAGCTTTTATTGGTTACGAAGTTGTTGCTAAAGTACCGGCTATTTTGCATACTTCTTTGTTGTCCGGTTCTAATTTTGTACATGGAATTGTTTTAATAGGTTCTATTATAGTTTTAAGTCGCGCTGTTAGCATGTACGAAAAAGTATTTGGATTTTTAGCTGTGATCCTATCTACGATTAACGTGGTTAGTGGTTATATTATTACCCATCGAATATTAGAAACTTTTAAACGTAATAAATAGGAATATGTTCAGTGTTTTTAAGGAGTTATTATATTTAGTTGCTACTTTTTTATTATTATTTGGGTTAAAGAGTTTAGCTTTACCTAAAACGACTATAAAGGGAAGTGTTATTATTGCTTTTGGAATAGTTATTGCTGTTGCGACTGTACTATTTAGTTGTAGTTTTAATAACCTAATTTGGATTGTTTCAGCGATAGTAATAGGAGTGGCAATAGGTTTATTAACCAAAAAGGATAAGGTGAGTAAAGTTCCGGAGAAGATTGCGATTTATAATGGCATGGGGGGAGGAGCAGCTGGGTTAGTAATTTTAGTAGAGTATTTAAGATTCTTATCTGGTACTCGCAGTAATTTTAATATTCTACTTAATTATTTTGGTTGTATAGGGTCTTTTACAGGTTTTTTTGTTTTTTCGGGAAGTATTTTTGCTTTTTTAAAGTTAAAAAATTATGGGGTAAGTATTAATATTCCTGGTAAGCGGGTGATAAATAGCTTATTTCTGATAGTTATTGTCATTACGGCTTTATACGTGATTTATTTTCCTAGTTATTTAGTGTTAATTTTATTCTATCTAGTTGCTTTATTATACGGTTTTTGGGTGGTTTATGGGATGGTTGGTGCCGATATGCCTGTTGTTATTTCTTTTTTTAATGCACTTACTGGTTTTGCAGTAGTTTGCAACGGATTGGTTTTGGATAATTGGGCGATGATAGTGGCAGGAACTTTAGTTAGTTCTTCTAGTGGTTTGTTGGCTTATTTGATTGGTAAAACTATGAATCGCTCTTTAATAGACGTTTTATTGGGTTTTTTTAATAAAAATCAAGTTAGTTTAAAAAAAATAGGAAAGAAAGTAAAAACGATGGAAATAAATGAAGCAGCTATGATTGTAAGATATGTAAAGAAGGTTATCATTGTTCCTGGTTATGGGGTAGCTGTATCTCAAGCTCAACAAAAGATTTGGGAATTAGTATCTTTGTTAATTGCTAAAAAGGTTAAGGTTAAATTTGCAATCCATCCAATAGCGGGTAGAATGCCTGGGCATATGAATATTTTATTGGCAGAGGGTGGAGTGCCTGATGAATATATTTTTGATTTAGAGGATATAAATGATGAATTTGAGCAAACGGATGTAGTTTTAGTTGTGGGTGCAAATGATGTGGTTAATCTCGCTGCGTTTGACAGTAAGAATAGTCCAATCTATGGAATGCCTATTTTAAACGTCGAATGTGCAGATAAAATTATAGTAATTAAGCGAGGGAAAGGTAGGGGGTATGCTGGTGTTCGTAATCCTTTATTTTATCGAGATAATTGTTACTTAGTTTATGGGGATGCGCGAGAAGTGGTTAGTAGTATGGTTGAGATAATTAAAAATAATGATTAGGTTTTTTTTGCTATTAAGTTTATTGTTTAGTAGTGCAATATTAGCTAATATTGAATCTGAAGTTCTTTTGGACATGGATGGTCAACTGGTGGTTATGCCGGTAAAAATAAATCACGATACGGTTAGGATTAAGATTAGAAGTTTTGATAAGGAAGAGGTTGATCAAGCTATTGTTAAAGGATTAAGTTTTTTATTTAAAGATTATTTAGTGGATCATACTTTATTAGAAGATCCATTGATAATAGAAGCTCTAAATAAATCAAATAAATATTTAAAACAGTATCATTATTTAACAGAGAAAAATATCAATTATATTGAAGTACAGTATAAGATAAATGAGATAAATAATTTATTACAAAAAGTTACTCATGAGATTATTTTAAAAAGACCTTTTGATTTGTTATTTTGGTTGGTCGTGCCTGGACAATTAGACGAGATTGTAAATGAAAAAAATATTAAACATCATAATTTAATAGCTAAAATTAGAGAATCTGCTTATAAAAAAGGCATTAATGTTATTTTTCCTACTAATGATTTTTCAGATCAATCTAATTTGCAAGGTAATGATATTTTACGTTTAAATTTGGTTAAAATTAGAAATGCTTCTAAACATTATCAGGCAAAAATGTTAGCATTAGGAATTTTGAATGAGGATTTAGTTGGTAAACTATTAATTTTAAATAATGAACATGTAGATAGTATTGTTTTACAAAGGGATTTAGATAATTTATGGGATAAAATTATAGAAAATTATTCTGCAGACCAAGAAATATCAGTGGATAATGAGTTAATAAAAGTGAATTTAAGGGTTTGTGGAGTAGATAGTTTAGAACAGTATAAATCTTTACAGGAGTATTTATTGAAGCTAAGTCCTTTAATTAAAAGGGTGATTTTAAATCAAATAGATGATCGGTGTTTGGTCTTTACAATAGAGGTAATTGGCGGGGAGAAAACTTTACAAATTATTTTAGCGGGTCACAATAAATTAAAAATAATTGATGTAGAAAATTCGGTATATCGTTATGAAACAGCTAATTTTTAATTCTAAATTATTCGATGATCAAACCTTTACCACTTTTGAAATTGGAAGGAATTTGTGGGTTAAAATTTTTTTAGATCCGTTGTGGGGTAGTAAATATCATTTAATTTATTATTATGGGGTTGCTAATGTAGGTAAAACTCACTTATTAATGGCTGTCCATGATTTTTTAAAAAAAATGGGTAAAAAAGTTATTTTGTTGAAAAATGTAGAGGAAATAGATAGAACCATTCTGAATTTTAACGAAAATAGTTACTTCTTGTTGGATAATTTTTGTTTATCTCCGAATGAGGAAGTTACTTTTTTTAATTTTTTAAGGAATATTTTGGAAAATGGTGGACATTTAGTGGTTGCTTCGCAATATTCACCTTGTAAGGTTTGTTTGCCAGATTTACGTTCTAGATTAATGAGTGAATTAGTTTTTGAGTTGCTAAGTTTAAACGAGCAAGAAAGAATAGCTTGTTTGTTAAAATGGTTAGCTGCTAAAAATTTGGATATTACTCCTGCGGTGTTAAATTATTTATTGAATCACGTTAATCGTGAAGTTAATTTCTTGTTTAAAGTGATTGATATCTTAGATGAACAAAGTCAGGTTTATGGTAAAGAATTAACGGTACCGTTCGTAAAAAAAATTCTGGATGGTGATTTATTTAATCAATAATTTTATCATTAAAAACAAGGATTAGTAGCAAAAGCTATTAGGAAAATATTTGTTTTTGTTAAATAACTGGGACGTCAGTTACCATTAAAAGTGATCATATTTATTACGTAAAAATTTGCTTGCAATAAAATAATGAATATTTAATAATATTATCAGATTATTAAGGAGTAAAAAAATGACTAATCCTAATATTGGCCAATTAAATGAACATAAGCCTAAAGCTGTAGTTGATTTTGAAGACAGTTTAAATAAATTACATGAAGAACTTAAAAAAGAACCTCGACAAATAGATGGAGTTCAGGAAGCATTTTATAAGTTACAAGAGAATTTGAATGTTTTGATGGAAGAGGGGTGTGGAGTAGATTATGCTATAATAGCGGGATTTCCAGAAGAAAATGATGATTTTCTCCGGACTGGAACTCAATCTGACGTTATTAAAAGTGAGGCTAGATTCGTTAATAGATTTAGTTACTATATTCAGAGTTGTTTTTTTGATGGTATTGAAGAAGGGAATATAGATGTTAATTTAATAGATAAAAATAGATTGTTATTCTTAGCTTTGAATAATTGTTATCAACAACACCTAAACGAGCCAGAAAAAAGAAGGTTCTGGGATCTTGCTTTGAAAGTCACTATAGGGGTTACTAGTATTAAGAGATTAATTAGTAATGATGCTTTTTTTAGTGTATTAAAAGGTTTTGATAATAGTGATATGTGCTCCTCAGGTGTTCATGACTTTAAATTTTTAAAGCAAAATGGTTGCCCTCTGGCGTGGAATAAATTACTTACGAATGTTACAGTAGGTTATGTAGAAAAAAAGAAAACGGTAAGCAGTGATGATGCTGAACAGATCTACATTCTTAATAAGAACGAATACAGTAAAAATGTTAAATATGCAAAAGACCATCAAATATTGGATGAAAGAAAAAGAAGTTCTTACATATCTTTTTTAGATGAGAAATATCCTGCAGAAGTATTTGAAAAAGTAAAAGAAGGTGATACTCAAATTGTTATCGAAAAAAAATATTATGATAGATCGTTAGTATTTCTTTCTAATAAGAAGGATGCAGAAAACAAAGAGTTTTATAAGACAGATGCAGGAGAATTCGAAAAATATTTTGCTATAGAAAAAATTACTCAGAAAAGTGATGTTAAAGTGGATCACTCAGTAAAAGCAGCTGCTCTGCAATCATTAGCTGAGAATATATCAAAAATTAATTGGAGTTTAATTATTAAGAGGCTACGAACGTTTGACCGTGAAATTGATGAACAGTTAGAAATTATTTTAAGAAATCGTGATATTCCTCAGTCGACAACTCCTAAAGAAGGTCGCTATTGGCGATTTTTACAGCAAGTTGCTGAAAAGATGAATAATAGGGAATTTTGTAAGAATTTGCCAGTTAGTATTCGTAATCAGGCGATGCAAAAAATATTAAAAACTTGTGCAAAAGAATTGGAACATAATGAAAACATTAAGATAGAAGATACCGATATTTACAAGAATTTATTACATTTGAATGGTATTTATGATATTAATGATTTAAATTTAGTTAGTGATTCAAGCTTATTTGTAGGAAAATTAGATTTATCTGAAAAGGAGTTTGAAAATTTTTGTGCTCGTTTGAAAGACAAAGACAAGACTTTAAAAGGTTTACGAATACGGGTAAACGCTATAATTTCGAGTAACGGAACAGCGAGTAGTATTAAGCAAGATGAGGAAGAAATCTGTGCAGATGAGCAATCACTAATTGAATTATTAAAAGTTGCAATACAACAGTTAGATAATTTAGATCAATTAGTAGATATATCTAAAGAACTTGATTTTAGTAGTTCATTTGGAAATATTTCATCAAATATGCAGACACTAGGTGATTTTATTAAATCAATAGAGTTTGGTGAGTTACCAATAGGGGTTTGTGATAGTATAAAGAAAAAAATATTAGGTCATTACGCTAATAGTATAACTTTGGAAGATTTTATCGGTGATGAACGAAAGCAGGTAATTAATGATCGAATAAAAAAATTAGATAGAATAATTAAAATTGTACCTGATTTATCAGAAGATGAAATCAATAATTTGGTTGAAGATATTCTTAATGATGAAGGATTTGATGAAGTAATTAAGGAAAAATTTAAAGAAAAATATTCAGACTTGCCTAATGATGATATTACTTTCGAGAATTGTCTGGAAATAAGAACATTACCTGACCCGTTTAAAGGTCAGGATGCTCGCCAAGTTAAAACTGATGTTTTGATTGAAATTAGTAAATTACTTAATAAAGATGCTTGTGAAAAAATTTTGAAATTAACAGATCCTAAAATAGGGGATGAATTAACTGCTGACCCAATATTAAATTATTATATTAATGTTATTTTACAAAATCGTACTGGAAATGGTGAAATTGCTGTTGGTCGCTATTGGCGATTTTTACGGCAAGTTGCTGAAAAGTGGGGTGATGCTAAGTTTTTACCAAACTTCAAGGACGAAGGGGATCGTAAAAATGCGTTTGAAACGATAATACAAAATGGTGCTAAGAAGCTAAAAGATAATAAAGATTTTGATATAGCGGACATTTCTTTAGATTTACCAAGTTCAGGTAGTAAAGTAAGTAGTGATAAAGATTTAAAATTAAAAAAGGATAGTGTAGGAATTCTTAGCAATATTACAGAAAATCCCGAGGAACGTAATCCTTATGCTCAAAAAGCAGATATAACTAGTCATAATAAGGTATTACGGTGGATGAAATTGATAAATAAGGTTAGGAATAAATCGACATTATACCATGAAATTATTCCAGAAACTGATGAGCATGGTTCTTGGACCTTAGGGGCTCAGTTACCGGTTTCAGAATATAAAAAATTCAATAAAAGTAATGATTGTGTTAGAGTATCTTTATTAGCTGATATTGAATCTGAAGATACAACTAATGAAAATGTTCATCGTATTAAAATGTTTGATCATGGTAATTTTAGAGTCGAAACTGGAAAATTAATGCATTTAAGTGAAATGCATAAACATTTTGAAAGTATTCAAGATGACATGATTGCCAAGGAACATTCCAATAAAAAAAATATTTATTGCCACTGTATGGCTGGTAAAGGAAGATCTAGTTTTACAACTACTTTATATTTACATAAAAATAGTGATAAGATGTTTGATTGGTTGCAAGATAAAGAATGTAAAGAAATAATTATAGAACAATGTAAACGAGTAGCAGAAAAGAACGGTATAGATGCAAACCATGTAGATGAACTTTTTGAACGCTTGGCGCAAAAAAATCCATCTATCGAAGATATAGCAGAATTTGTACATTTACGTCGTCCTGGGGTTAAACCGCTTGATGAAATGGGTGGTTGTCAAGGATATTTGATTGGAATAGCTGCTTTGGAAGATTTTAGTAAAAAATGTATTATAGGTAGTAAGGAATTAGATGAAAATAAATTAAAAGCATGTCGTTTTGTGGCTGATGTTCCAGCTTACAGTTTTTTTTATGACCAAGAAAATAGTGGAAATGAATCACAACAATCATTATATAGTTTTGATAGTGTTGTTAAAAAATTTAATGACTTGAATAAAGGACAGGAAGAAAATATTTTAGATAAAATTTTTGGAGAATATATTAATGATGACAAATCTTTTATTAACAATAACCCGGCACGATTACTGCGTATAGCAAATTTGTATTGTAAAATTGAAGATAATCCTAAGTCTAGATGTAAACTTCAAGTTATTAACAAAGCTAAAGAATTTTTGTTATCTACGGATCGTAAGCAATTAAATAAAATACCAGTAGGAGAAATTTTTGCATTGTTAAATGAAGGAGATATGCAGAGAGTTTTGGGAACTAATGATCTGCAAAATAATGAAGTTTTTTTCAATTATTTGGATGAAAGAATAAATAATTCTAAGGCTAATTATGATAAATTGGACAACGATAATTTAAAAAAGGATTTTATAAATTTAGCTGGAAAGTATAAAGTAGAAAAGCATACTCCTAAAAGAAAAATAGATTTAGCTAATATCATACTGGATAATGCTCTTGATAAACTAGTAAGTGACAAAACTGCCCGTGAAGATGTATTAAATTTCGTTGTGCAGCAAGAAATTAATACTAGCAAAATAGATAAAATAGATAAAATAGATATTGATTATACAATAGTAGGTAATTCTGATAAAGTGAAAGAAATAGATGAAGGATGTAGGGAAGCTTTATATGATCTTATTAAAACAAACTTTGGAGAGTGTAAAAAATTGATGGAAGTAAATGATCAAGATTTTCAACTGGAGAAGTATGATGAAAATAAATTCAATGAATTTCTACAAAAGAATCCGGTCTGGGAACAAGCGTTAACTGTAGTTAAATATCGGGTTCTTTGTAAGCAAACCCAGCAAATGGAAGGTGTAAATTTAGAGGAGTTCAAGAAACAACTGGATTTTGAGATAGATCCTAGGATTAAAATTCATTTAGGTGATTTTAGCCAAAGGCGAAGTTCGCTTACAAACAGTAAGTACATTGAGGAGCATACTGGTCAGTACCATGGTGATAAGCATCACCGATATTTTATAGATTCATCAAAATTACAAAACAGTAAGAATGAACTTCCGATTGTTTATTGTTCTACTCGTCGTGGTTATCGTGGAAAATACTTTAGATCACTAAATACTGAAGTATTGAAACGTGAATTCAAAAAAGGAGAAACCGTAATTTATAATAACGTGTGTTCTAGTGATCGTAGGGAAGTTGAAATTGAAGCCTTAAAAAAAGGAATTTATTGTGAATTTTCACAAGGTGGAGAAAGTCCTAAAGAATCACCTTTATCAAGTGCTATGAGACAAATGTATAATGAGTTAACAAAGAGTGGAGATCAAAAAAAAGGATGCGATGCAGGACTTTGGTTTAAACATTTAATTTTACAAAATGCAAAAGATGGAAAAGTAAAAATTAATTCTGGTATGAAAAGTAATATTAAAAAATTGTTTGGTGAAATAATTGAGAATAAAGAAAACGTTAAAAATGAATTAATGGATGTTTATGGAGATTTAAAAAGAGAGATAGAAGAAAAAGAACTAGATAAATTAATGGAAGTCGCATTTGAATCTGCGGGTTTTAAAAAGGATGATTTTAAGAAGGCTAAGATTGATGATAAAAACTTGAAAGGGCCGACTATGACAAGAAAGTTGGAGAATGACCAGCAGAACGATGTAAGTATGAGTAGTATGCCACCTAAATAAGGTAGAACATGGAGGATAATGATATGTATAAATTTAATAAAAATACAGTTGATTCAATAATTGATTATTTAAAGCAAAATCATTTGGTAAATAATGAAAAATTAGATGAAAACGAATACCAAAAATTTGAAAATGGATTTTATGATTGGTTTAAAAAACAAAATGAAAATTTAAGGAACTTGGTAAATCAAGCGATGTTTAACGTAAGTTTTAGTGATATTAATGGAAATTGGGGAAAAGCTAAAAGTGAAATCGAAAAAATCATCGATAAAATTAAAAAACGTTTGGGAGTTACTGCTTTAGATCCAGTAATAGAGAAAAATTTGTATAGTTTTTTAGAATTTAAAATGGTTACTGGGGTTAGGGATTGGGAAAAGTATAAAGAACAAAAAAAGCGAGATGAACAATATTATTTTAAAATGCTTAATAGTATTCTTGAATTAAAATTATTTAATCAAAAAGCAGTTTTAGAACAGCAACGATTAAGTAAAAGTTATCAGTCAGAATTAAATAATAAAAAAACATTTAAAAAAAAATTAGTTTCTCGTTACTTACTATCAAATGGTATTGAAGTGTTTATTAATGGAGATATGATTGAATTAGATCTTGCTGCTGGAGTTAATCTAAAGGATTTATCATTGTGTATCGAGCAAATGGCTAATTTATCTGAGCGTAGTGGAGCTAATCAGTTACTTTTTAAATGTTCCAATAATAATGATCTTTCTTCAATAAAAAAGTTAGTTAATTACCAAGCAATAGTAAGTAATCTAATTTTTAAATTTGGAACTGTAGATGATGATAACAATATACTTTCGGAGGATCTTTCAGCAGGTTCTAGATTAAGAGCGACAGTAAAGCAAAATTCGGATGAAATTCATGAAGGAATTAATTTAAGCGATAATTTGGGGATGTATTTAAGGGCAAATTTAACAGATCGTTATTGGCAACCGGATTTAAAAGATCAAATAACACGTCGAGAGAATGAAGAAGCAATTAGTTACGCTTTAAATTCGGAGTTAATTGATCCTTTTAATTTTAAATATGGTTTGAAGTATGGTAATCGATCGGATAATAAAGAACGTTTGCGAAAAATAAAGAAAGCTTTAAAAAATAATGAGGAAATTTCTGCTGAAGATTTAGAATATTTTAAAAAAAATAGTGAGATCGTGGCTAAAGGGAAGAATTTAGAGTTTCAAGCGGAACAGCATTGTAAAATGATTTGCGATGATTTATTAAAATTTCGTCCAACTGTAGAAAATAATAATCAAAGACAGCAACAGCAGAAAAAAAAGCAGCTAGTTAATAATGCAGCAAATTTAGTATTTGCTAAAATGTTAGAAGGAAAAATGGGGGATACTTATTTGGAAAAGATTATTAATTCTGAATACGGGGAGGAAATTTTAGAGCGTGTGGATAAAAAAATACAGGCAGAGAAGAAATTATTTGGCAATTTAGATTTACATAAGAAACTCAGTAATTTGCACGAGAAGCTCAGTAAAAAATGTGGTTATATAGTTAAAAGCTCGGTATTTGGATTAAGGTAGCATTGATTATCAAGAACAAGAAGTTAGTGGATTTGTTTAACTTTTTGTTTGAGATGCTTAAGTATTTTTTGAGGTATTTGGATTGTTTAATAACAGTTTACTTACAGAGTTTTCAAGTATTAAAAAGTTTAATATTCAGTGTAAGGTATTAAGAAAAGTATTTTTTGTTACTGGAAATTTTGAAGTGATTAATTTTTTATCACTTTAAATTATTGCTAGTTAAATACTGGTTTTGGATTTTATATTCATAAGTTATTTACTTATTTATTCACATTTTTTGTGAATAATATTCCAGAAAAGTAATGAGTAAATATTTGTTAAGATGATGGTAAATGGCTAATTTATTGTATTTTATTATAAAGGTATTATTAAGCAGTGTGTTGATATCACAATAATATTAGTCGAGTTATACACATTAATAAAAGTAGGTGATTTAAAGAAATAAAAACTCTTGCTAGCAAGAAATTAAATATGTTAACATGCAGGTAGTTTAGTGGAGGTAGCATAAAATGCAGCATAGTTTTTTTACTAAAGAAGTAGTGGATAACGTAGTTAAAATTTTGGTAGTTATCGAGGATAAATTTGCCTTATGGAAAGAGAAACAATCACAAGTTATTAAGAATAAAATTCATAATCAACAAATTAAAGGCAAGGCTGGAGAGTATTTCTTAATTGATGATGCTCAGGGTAATTTGTATTTAACGGTAGTTATTATTAAGGATGTAAGGGATTATTTGCATTTTGGTAGTTTAGCCAGAAATTTACCTGGAAAGGTTTTTGAAATTGATGTTTTGGATTTTAATGAAGAGGAGTTAAATTATTTTGCTTTAGGTTGGGGAATGGGAGCTTATTCTTATGTGGCAAAATTTAGCCATGAGCAGGCTAAATTATTGTTGGATTGCCATTATAATGAAGATTGGATTAATTTGCGTTTGAACGGTATTTTTTTAGTGCGTAATCTAATTAATACTCCGGCTAGCGAACTCTATCCTAAAAAATTTGCTGGGATAACTGCTGATATTGCTAAGAAATATGGAATAACGGTTAATATTTACGAAGAAGGGCAATTAATGAATGAGTTTCCTATGATTGAAGCAGTAGGAAGGGGAAGTGAACATGAGCCAGTTTTAGTTGAATTAGAATACGGAAAAGAAGGGGATCCAAAAGTCGTGTTAGTTGGTAAAGGAGTTTGTTTTGATGCCGGAGGGTTAGATTTAAAAGGCGCTAATTATATGTTGGATATGAAAAAGGATATGGCTGGTGCAGCTCATGCTTTAGCTTTAGCGCAAATGATTATTGAGGCGAAGTTACCTATCCATTTAAAATTATTATTACCTTTGGTGGAAAATATGCCTTCAGGACGAGCTTATAAGCCTAAGGATATTTTGCGTTCTCGTTTAGGAAAGACAGTGGAAGTTTTAAATACTGATGCTGAAGGTCGTTTAATTTTGGCCGATGCTCTAACTTACGCTTCTGAATGGAAGCCTGCTTTAATTATTGATTTCGCTACATTAACTGGAGCTGCTACGGTGGCGTTAGGTAATGAGATTAGTGCAATTTTTGGTAATTGTCCGGAGATTACAGAAAAGGTAAAAAAACAATTAATTCTTAATAAAGAAATGGTGTGGGAATTGCCACTTTATCAACCGTATGCTCAATCTTTAAAATCATCGATGGCTGATTTAGGCAATATTACTGAGGAAAATATTGGTGGTGGAGCAATTACTGCGGCTTTATTTTTAGAACAATTTGTTTCTAGTACTTGTTGGATACATTTGGATATTTTTGCTGCTAATACACGCGCTAAGCCCGGTAGACCTAAGGGTGGTGAAGCAGTAGTTTTGCAGGGAGTTTTTAGTTATTTGGTCGATTTTAGTAAAGAGTAATGTTTAGTGAACTAAATGCTTCTCAGTTGGAAGCAGTTACTTATCCTAGAAATTATTTGCTAGTTTTAGCTGGTGCAGGTAGTGGTAAGACTAGAGTATTAGTAAATAGGATTGCTTGGTTATTAGAAAATGGAGTGAACTTAGATGAAATTTTCGCGGTTACTTTTACTAATAAAGCGGCTCGTGAAATGATTTCTAGGTTGGAAACTATCTTAAATAAAAGGTTTCAAAATTTGTGGGTAGGTACTTTTCATGGTCTAGCTAATCGCTTTTTACGCCAACATTATGATCGGGCTAATTTGGATGCTAATTTTCAAATTATTGATGCTGATGATCAGTTACGTTTGTTGAAGCGTATTCATCGTACTTTAAATTTAGATACGGAAAAGTGGTTACCTAAACAATCTCAGAATTATATTAATCATCAGAAGGAGAACGGAGTAAGAGCTAATGAAGTTGAGATAATATCTAGTCAAGATGAAACTCTTCGGGAAGTTTATCGTGCTTACGAAGAAGTATGTCGTACCGGTAGCTTGGTGGATTTTTCTGAGCTATTGTTTAAGACTCATGAATTGTTAAGTTGTGATTCAGAATTATGTGATTTTTATCGTAAAAAATTCCGCCATGTATTAGTAGATGAGTTTCAAGATACTAATGATATGCAGTACCGTTTTATCCGTAATTTAGCTGTTCAGGGTTTGATGGTAGTTGGAGATGATGATCAATCTATTTATGGTTGGCGGGGAGCGGATAGCAATAATTTGAAACGTTTAACGAAAGATTTTAAACAGATGAAGGTGATTCGTTTAGAACAGAATTATCGTTCGACTAAAAATATTTTGGCGGCGGCTAACGCAGTAATTAGTTACAATCGTAATCGATTGGGAAAAAAGTTGTGGACTGAGGCCGAAACTGGAGAATTATTAACGGTTTATCGTGCTTTTAATGAAATTGATGAAGGTAATTTTATTGCTAGTACAATAAAAAAATTATTAGATAAACAAGTATCGTTGGGAGATATAGCTATTTTGTATCGTTCGAATGCTCAGTCACGTGTTTTAGAAGAACAATTATTGCGTCATCAGATTAGCTATCGAGTTTACGGTGGAATGCGCTTTTTTGAACGTAGTGAAATAAAAGATGTTTTGGCTTATTTAAGATTAGTTTTAAATCCTAATGATGATTCTGCTTTTGAGCGGGTAATTAATTTGCCTAATCGTGGTTTAGGAGAAGCGTTGTTAAATCAAGTTAGAATAAAGAGCAGGGAAGATAATATTTCTTTGTGGAAAGCTATGGATGAATTGGCTACCAATCGTAGTGGATATATTGAATTTGTAGAAATTGTTAAGGATTTAGGTAATAGAGTTGATCAGTTACTGTTAGCCGATTTAGTTGCTTATTTGATTACGAGAACTAAATTGTTAGAGTATTATAGCAAACCGCAATTAATGGATAGTTTGCAAAATCGTAAGGAAAATTTAGATGAATTAATTAATGCTGCCCAACAGTTTATGGAAACTCAAGATTTACATGACAGTAAGGAAATTTTACGGAATTTTTTAGCTAGTATTAGTTTAGAAAGTGATCGTAAAGAAAATGAGGAAGTGGGCGATTTTGTTAGAATGATGACTTTACATGCGGCGAAAGGTTTGGAATTCCCTGTGGTTTTTATTGCCGGTTTAGAGGAAGGTTTATTTCCTCATGCAATGTCGATTCGTGATGGGGATGTGGAAGAAGAAAGAAGATTATGTTATGTTGGAATTACTCGCGCGCAACGTAAATTATTTTTGATTACTGCAAATACTAGACAAAATCGTGGAGTAATTGGTACTAATAAAGTATCGCGTTTTTTAGAGGAAATTCCTAGTGATTTAGTTGAAGGGGGTAGTTTTATCAATGTTAAAACAAACTTCTTAGAAAGTAGTTTAGAAGAAGGTATTGACGATGAATGGAAACTGCAGCAGCGAGTTCGTCATCTTCATTTTGGAGACGGTACAATTATTTCTATTGAAGGATCGGGAGAATTCCGTTTATTAAAAATTAGATTTACTAAGTATGGGGAGAAATTATTGTCTCCTAAATATGCAAAGTTAGAACGATTATGAATGATAGCAGAGATAAGAGATTAGTGTGGTTAGATTTAGAAATGACTGGTTTGGATCCTAAAGTTGATAGGATTTTAGAGATAGCGACAGTAGTAACGGATGGTAATTTGAATGTAATTGCAGAAGGTCCAGATATAGTAATTCATCATTCAGATAAGGTTTTAGCAAATATGAATGAGTGGTCGGTTAGACAACATGCTTTGACTGGCTTAACAGATAAAGTTAGAGAAAGTAAAATCTCAGTTAAAAAAGCGGAAGCTTTAACGTTAAATTTTTTGGAGAATTTATTGGATCCTGGAGTTTCTCCTTTGTGTGGTAATACAGTTAGCCAGGACAGGAGGTTTTTATTTAAATACATGCCAAAATTAGAACAATTTTTTCATTACCGTCATCTGGATGTTAGTTGTTTTAAAATTGCAATTAAACGTTGGAGTCAAGCAAAACCCTTTTATAAAGTATCTCGCCATCAGGCATTGAGTGATGTTTATGATTCTATTTCCGAAATGCGTTTTTACCGACGTATTTTATTTTCGCATGGCTTATGAAAAAGAATTATGTATTTGGGCTGCACGCGGTAAAAACTCTGGTTATTAAGGAACCTGGTAAAATATTAAATTTGTTGTGTCAAGCAGAGCGTTATAGCGAATTAGAAGTTTATTTAAGAAAATGTAATATTAAGGTGCAAGTTGTTCCTAAAAAGATAATAGAGGGATTGGTTCCTGGGGTTAATCATCAAGGTTGTCTGGCTGAATTAGTGGGTGATTATACGAGAAATGAGTGCCATTTAGAGGAGATGGTTAAAAGTTTAGGTAATGAATTAAAGTTGTTAATATTAGATGGAGTAGAAGATCCGCATAATTTAGGAGCATGTTTGAGAACTGCTTGTGCTTTAGGGATTAATGGGGTAATTATTCCTAAAGATAAAGCTTGTGGTATTACTAATACAGTTTATAAAGTGGCTTCTGGAGCAGTAGGGGAGATATCAATTTTTAAAGTAGTAAATTTAGCTAGAACAATTGATTATTTAAAAGATTGTGGGATTTGGGTGTACGGTGCGGCAGAAAATGGAGAAGCTGATTTAGAAGGATTAAAATTCCATAAACCTTGGGCTTTAGTTTTTGGTAATGAAGGTTTTGGAATGCGTCGTTTAACAAGAGATAAGTGTGATGTTGTATTCAGAATCCCAATGAAGCATAAATTGGTTAGTAGTTTAAATGTATCGGTAGCAGTAGGAGTAGGCTTGTACATGGCTACTATTAGTAGTGATTGAGAAAATTATTTTTAAAGATTGACTTCTAGGGAAAGTATAGTTAGTATAAAAACGTTTTGGAGAGATGGCCGAGGGGCCGAAGGCGCTCCCCTGCTAAGGGAGTATGGGTCAAAAGCTCATCGTGGGTTCAAATCCCACTCTCTCCGTTTTAATTAGCGCCCGTAGCTCAGCTGGATAGAGTATCTGGCTACGAACTAGAAGGTCGGGGGTTCGAATCCCTCCGGGCGCGTATGCGTATGTGTTTTTTATGGACGATAATAGAAGTATGGATGGTTTGTGAGGAGTTGTGTCTGATGCTGATAAAAACATACATTATATAACTTTAGCTAAAGTTGTTGCAGCTGTTGCTGTTGTTTATTTACATTCTAATGGTTGTTTTTGGGAATTTAATTCAGTAGCAAATTGGTGGAAACGATCAAATATTATAGAATGTTTGTTTTATTTTGCTGTGCCTATTTTTTTTATGATTACAGGTATAACCTTAATCGATTACAATAAAAGATACGGTTTAAAAGAGTTTTTCTTGAGAAGATTTAATAAAACAGTAATTCCTTATATTTTTTGGAGTTTATTTGGCTTGTTATTCAATGTTTATTTCTTAAAAAGTATCAGTGTAAAAGTTGTAACGAGTGCATATGTAATAAATGGTTTATTTTCTGGAAAAATTGTAGGTATTTATTGGTTTTTTATTGCTTTATATTCGATATATTTGTGTATTCCTTTATTTTCTTCGGTAGAAGATAGAGGTAAAAAGGAGGTGTTTGCTTATTTAATATTAGTTAGTTTATTGTTTAATTCATTAATTCCATTTATACTTAAAATAACTCATTCTTGTATTAAGTATGATTTTTCGGTGGGGGTTGTTTCAGGGTTGATAATATATCCTTTGATAGGTTATTCGATTCATAATTATCAATTTAGCAAGAGGCTAAAATTTGTAATATATATTTTTGCAATTTTAGGTTTGGTTAGTCATATCATAGGAACTTATAGATTATCAATTGAAGCTGGGAAAATAGTTAAAATATTTAAAGGTTATAAAAATATTCCGTGCATTTTTTATTCTACAGGAGTTTTTTTGTTAATTAAGGAATATGGGAATGTAATAATGCAGGTTCAATTATTGAATAAGATTGTAAATTTTTTGGGTCATTATACTTTTGCTATATATTTAGTTCATATTTACGTATTAAAATCAATGGTAAAATTTTTCAATATCAATGTGCATACAATATTGTATATTTTATTTTCTCCTATCATAGCGGTGATGGTGTCCATATTAATTGCATTTTTTATAAGAAAAGTTCCAATATTAAAGAAGGTTTTGCCTTAAATATTTTTTATGTTTAAAGAATTTATTTAAATTTGTGTGATTAATACATTTTTGTTAAATTTATTTTTTGATATAATTAACAAAAAATAATATGGGGACTATGATATTAGGAGGTCTTTTAGCGCCATTTTCTATTTTTGAAGGATTAAATAAACAAGAAAAAGATTTTATTTTAGAATATGCTATTACTAAAATTTATTTAGCAGATGAACAAATTGTAGTTGAAGGAACAGAAGGACAAGAGATTTTTCTGATTTTATCTGGGGAAGTAGTTGTAACTAAAAAAAGCCCAATTGGAGAAGAGATTTTTTTGGCTAATTTAAAAAAAGGAAATTTATTTGGAGAAATGGGCTTTATTTTAGGGACACAACGTTCAGCTACAGTAAGGGCTAAATTAGATACAGAAATATTAATAATTAATTGTCGTGAGTTAATCAACAATCATCAAGAGATAGCTAAAGTAGTTAATCAAAAGTTATTAGCTAACTTATCAAAGATTTTATCTCAAAAAATTTATTATCAGAATCATCATTTAGCAAGGAACAAAATTGTAAATGTAGAAACATCGACTAAAGTAAAAATTCCTAGTTCTATTTTGGTAATGTTAGGATGGCGTTGGAAAGATATTACCAGAGAAGTAGTTTTTTTGTCTAGACATGGTTTTGATGCGATTAAAATTTCTCCTCCGCAAGAATTTGTGTATATAGATGGCGCTCCTTGGTGGGCTGTATATCAACCAGTAAGTTATAATTTTAGTAGTTATTATGGGACAATCGAAGATTTTATTGAGATGATTGATTTTTGTCATAGTTATAATCTAAAAGTGTACGTAGATTTAGTTATTAATCATATGGCAGAGTTTAGAGTAGATCAAAAAATTAACCAAGGAACAAATGGAACACATTTTGGATTATATTATTATGGTCCTCTAAACGAAGACGGTGATTATTTTACTTATGATGATTTTTACCATTTTAAAGAAGGAGGAAATCAGCACATTAAAAATGAAGATTATGGTAATTTTGAAGGTATTTGGCGTTTAGAGCATTACGATTTTTTGAATTTACCTAAATTGGATTTAACTAAATCTCATGTTCGTAAAGTTATTCGTAAATATATTCGAAAATTATTGTCATTAGGAGTAGATGGTTTTAGGTTAGATGCAGCTAAGCATTTAGTTATGAATGAGGTAGAAAGGATTTTTAAAAATTTGCGTACTAAAGATAATTATCGTCCTTATATTTATCAGGAATATTATGTGGGTTCTCCAATGGGTATGGATTTATATAGTTTTATGGAAAAATATTTTAGAGTGGGCGGTGTGACTACTTTTAAATATGGAGAGTTTTTAGCAGATGCTTTACGCGGTAAAAATAATAATTTACAAAAATTAGTTAATTATTCTTTTGGGAGTTCGTGGATTCATTACCCGGAAGATCGGGCGGTTACGGTTATTGATAATCATGATACAGAAAGGATGATGGACAATATGTTAAACTTTAATTCGCCGAATAATAGTTATGTTTTAGCTTATATTTTTATGTTAGCTTGGCCTTTTGGTATTCCAAAAATTATGTCTAGTTTTCGGTTTAAAGGTCATGATGATCCGTATCCTAGTAAACCGGTGTGGGATGGAGATCGTAATACTTGTTTTGATCATGGTTCATTATGGGTGGGACAACATCGTTGGAATGCTATTGCAAACATGGTTTTGTTTCATAAATTAATGGTATCAGCAACTGGAATAGTTAATGTTTGGACAAATGGTAATCAAGTAGCCTTTGCTAGAGCTAAAGAGTATGTTAAAAAGGCTATAGTAGTACGTGGTTTTGTGATAATTAATGCTACTAATGAAAGGTTAATGCGTAAATTTAATACCGGTTTACCAGAAGGTAAGTATTTTAATTTAGTGGTTAGTAGTTTAAATGGTGACAAGATGGATGGTCAAATAATTACGATTGAGAATTATGGTCAAGCAGTTATAGAAGTACCTCCTTATGATGCTGTTGTAATTTCTGTGGATTTTCTGAAAGAATAAATATTTGAAATGTACTCGTTTAAAATCGAAACTTATTAGTTAAAGATAGTCTTAGGTGCGATGGTAAGGATGATGATTAAGGATAGTATAAGCGCGGTAAATTTGTTCTATTAAGATTAGTTTTGCCATTTGATGAGGTAAAGTTAGTTTAGAAAGAGACAAATACTGATGAATTTGTTGTCGTTTTAGAAGGTCTAAATCTAGACCATCAGCTCCCCCAATTAAAAAAGTAATTCCTTTAGTTTCTTGTTGCCATTTAGCTAAATTATTAGATAGTTCAAGGCTAGTCCAATTTTTACCATGTTCGTCTAAAGGTAAAATAGGATTTTTGAAGTTTAAAGCTTTATCTAGCAATTGTTGAGTCTCAAGAGTTTTGAAAACATTAGTATTATGGTTATTTTTTCTATTAATTGGTGCAAAATCGATAATTTGCAATTGACAATAGAGTTTTATTCTTTTTAGATATTTCTCTAAGTCGCTGCTTTTATTTGGATTACTAATAGTTAAAATGCTGATTTTAAACATGTGATTAATTTGAATGAAAAAAGATAAAAAATCAAGCATATACTATAAATATAATTAGTTAATTAATTTGTGTAATTATTAAAAAAGTTGTATTAATTTATGGATATTTGGAGATCTGTATGGGAAGAATTATTATTAAAAATGAAAAACAGATTGCTAAAATTCGTGAAGTGTCAAAACTAGCAATTCGTACTTTAGAAGGGGTAGTTGATTTAATTAAGCCTGGAGTTACTACTTTAGCTTTAGATCAGTGGTGTCACAATTATATTGTGAAAGAGCTAGGGGCAGTTCCTGCACCGTTGGGTTATCACGGATATCCAAAGTCTATTTGTACTTCAGTCAACGAAGAAATTTGTCATGGGATTCCAAGTAGTAAAGTTAAATTAAAAGAAGGGGACATTGTTAATGTCGATATTACTTTACAGAAAGATGGTTATTTTTCAGATACTAGTAAAATGTTTATAATCGGACATTGCTCTGCAAAAGCTAAACATTTAGTAGAGGCAACTAAAAAAGCTTTATATTTAGCTATTAAAGTGGTTAAACCAGGGGTTCCATTAAGAATGATTGGAAAAGTTATTCAAGATTATGTTGATCCGCTTGGGTATTCAATTGTAAGGGAGTATTGTGGCCATGGAGTAGGAATTCATTTTCATGAAGAACCAAATGTTTTGCATTATTCTTGTAAAAGTGAAGTTATTTTGCAGCCTGGTATGATTTTTACAATTGAGCCAATGATTAATGAAGGAAGTTATTTAACTAAGGAATTGAAGAATCATTGGACGGTAGTTACTGTAGATGGTAAGTTGTCAGCCCAATGGGAACATACTATTTTGGTTACTGAAACAGGGTTTGAAGTTTTAACTTTAAGGGATGAAGAGAAAGCAGAATTTCAAAAAGTATGAAAGATTTAAAAATTATTTTGGCGCAAACGGAGGCTTTTCCTGGAGATTTGGATAGAAATTTGGCTAAAATGGAAGCTAGTTTAACTGATTTGGCTGATTTAATTGTTTTTCCCGCATTTAGTTTAACTGGGGCAAATTTAAAAGATTTGTATTACCGAGAAGACTTTCAAAAAGCGGTTGAGAAAAAATTAAAGTATTTTCATTGCAAAGTTCGATGTCCAGTATTGTTGGCTGGGATGTTTGGTGGAAAGTTAGTAATTAAATATTTAACTAAAACAGACGTATTTACTTTTTCCTCTGGTGCCGTTTTACCTCTTAATGGAGTAAATTTAGGAATTGGAATAAACGAATTTATCAATGCAGATTTGTCTATAAATTTATCTGCTAAGCCATTTCAAAAGCAGATAAAAGAAGAAATATTAAATTTTCCAGCGATAGAGGTAAATTTAGTCGGCGGGGCAGATGAATTGGTTTATTATGGTGGAAGTAGAATTTATGATCAATATGGATTAGTAAAGCAGTTAACATACTTTGAAAATCAAGATTATGTTTATGTTTGGAAGAAAAATAGTATATATAGAGAAAAAGAAAAGCTAAAAGTTTACAAAAAAGAATTCTTTTGGTATCAGGCCTTAATTAAGGGACTTTATGATTATGTGCAACAAAATCATTTTTCTGGGGTAGTATTAGGGCTTTCTGGAGGGATTGATTCAGCTTTAACTGCAGCAATTGCAGTAGATGCTTTGGGGGTTCAAAAAGTAAAAATTTTCTATTTACCCTCTAAATTTTCTAGTGATCTAAGCAGAAAAATTGTCGAACGATTATGTAAAAATCTTGGACTCGATTTTAAAGAATGGTCAATTGATGAAATGTATTGCTCTTATTTAAGAGAATTTGATCAGGTGTTAGGCAACTATTCTTCTGTTGTTAGTGAGAATATTCAAGCTAGAATTAGGGCAAATTTTTTAATGGGTGTAGCTAACCAAGAGAATTTACTTCTGTTATCTACGGGTAATAAGAGTGAATTAGCAATGGGGTATGCTACTTTGTACGGAGATATGGCGGGTGGTTTTAATCTTCTCGGAGATTTTTTTAAAACGGAAGTTTATCAATTAGCTAATTATCGTAATCAAAATGAATTAATCTTTCCTAAAGAATTATTTACTAGGCCTCCCACGGCTGAACTTGCTTTTAATCAAAAGGATCAGGATAATTTACCGGATTATGGGGTTTTAGATAAAATTTTAGAGTATTTGATATCGGGGGTACCAATAACAAAACTTGAGTTACTGTTTGATAGAAAGATGGTCTTAGAAATTTATGAACGTTGGTTAAAAAACGTTTTTAAACGTAAACAAGCTAGTTTGAGTTTATTATTTTCTAAGACAGTAGAGTTACCTATAACTCATTCGTTTAAAATAGTAAATTTATATAAAAAGTATTAATATTCTTAATAAATAAATTATGGAATATCTTAAATAAAACTGATATCCTGCAAGATAATACTTTTTTATAAACTAAGGGGTAGACTATGGATTCGGGTATCTTTGAGTTGTATAATTTTGCTATAGGTCCTTCTAGTTCTCATACCGTTGGTCCTATGCGAGCGGCGAAACATTTTTTAGATAAAGCATTTAGTCGGATTGTTATTGATGACATTGCTCAGGTTAAGGTTAGATTATTTGGTTCATTAGCATATACTGGAGATGGTCATGGTACGGTACAAGCTATTATTGCCGGTTTAGCGGGTTTTTTGCCGGAAGATATTGAACCGGAAGAATTTCATCGATGTACAGAATGTGTAAATAAAGATAGTAAGCTTTTACTTAATCAGAAAGTAGAGATTACTTTTAATGTTAGTGATGTTACTAAACATTTTGATAAAATAGAGTTATATCATCCCAATACAATGGTTTTTTCTTTGTATCGTCACGATGGAGCTTTGTTATACACGGAAGAGTACTATAGTATCGGTGGTGGAACGATAAAAAGTCGTGCGGATTTAAAAAATCCAGAACAAAAGGAGTTGAAGATTAAAGTGCCGTATGAATATAGTAATGCGAAAGAATTATTTGAGTGTTGTAAGAGGGAAAATAAACGGATTTTTGAAATTGTTTTAGCGAACGAATTTAGTAAATTTGAAGGTAATTATGTTGTAGAGCGTTTGGAAAAAATTTATCGAACGATGTTGAGTGCTATTGATCGGGGGTTGTCTACGTTTGGCGTTCTACCTGGTCCTTTGAAGCTGAAGAGGAGAGCTGGTGGGGTATTGAATAAATTGAGGGGGTTTTCGCATCCTTCAGATGTAGTATTATCTAGAAGTAATTATTTAATGCATGGTTACATATCGGCTTGGGCTTTAGCGGTATCGGAGGAAAATGCAGCTTTTGGTAAAATTATTACTGCGCCTACTTGCGGTTCGTGTGGTATTTTGCCGTCAGTTTTAAAATATTATGAGACTTTTTGTTGTCGTAACGGTTTACCTCCCCAAGAAAAAATAGTTGAGTTTTTAGTTACGGCAGCAGCTATTGGTATTTTATTTAAAGAAAATGCTTCTATTTCTGGTGCTGAAGTGGGTTGTCAGGGTGAAGTAGGGGTGGCTTGTTCAATGGCGGCTGCTGGTTTAACAGCAGTTTTAGGTGGTAGTTTAGCCCAAATTGAACAGGCAGCCAAAATGGGAATTATTCATTTTTTAGGTTTAACTTGTGATCCAATAGCGGGTTTAGTACAAATTCCTTGTATTGAGCGCAACGCGGTAGCAGCAAATCAGGCTATCGAAATTGCTAATTTTGCATTAACTGAAACAGCAGTTAATGATCCGGTTACTTTAGATCAAGCGATTTTAACAATGAAACAAACAGGCTTAGATATGAGTAATCGTTACAAAGAAACTTCTTTAGCTGGTTTGGCTTTACTCCAAAAGGAATTTGTGATATCAGAATAAAAGTTACTGTAATGTTATTTTTAATAATTAAGCTTGTAAATAGATATTTATGTGGTACACTTAGTCAGTTTTATAACGTGGTGGTGGATTGATATTTCATCGGAGTTTAATGATTGTTATTGAGGTAGTAATGAGAAAAAATAGTGGTTTTACGCTAATTGAGTTAATTATCGTAATTTTAATTTTGGGGGTTTTGGGTGCTTATGCTGCTCCAAAATTTATGGGGTTAGATGGAAAGGCTAAAGAGAGGGTAATGCTTTCTTTACAATCATCAGTTAGGACAGCAGATGAAATGGTACATTCTTTGGCAGTGATAGATGGAGTTGATGGTCTTGAAAAAGCCGAAATAAAGACTCCTGAACAGGTGGTGATTAATGTATCTTATGGTTATGCTGTGGCCAAAGAAAAAGATGGAATAGATAAAGCTGTAGATTTTGATTCAAAACAGATTAAATTTTCCTGTAAGGATAATGTGTGTAAATGGGAAGCTAATATTCCAGATGCTAGTAAGTGTTTTGTTTCTTATAAATACGATGGTAATGGTACGCCTGAGATAGGTGGTGATTTTAGTGATTGTATAGGTAGAAAGGGTAATTATAAGGATACTAGTAAGGATGATGAAACAGGACAAAGTTAGCAGGTTTTATAAAAGTCGTATTTAATAAAAAGAAAAAGGGGCGATTTAATCGCCCTTTTTTATTAAATACAAGAGCTTTCTAAAATTATTTTTGGATAGTTGTTCAGGAATAATTAAATATAATTTTTGATTGATAGTGATAACAACTAATTTAGGCAGTATGAATATTTTCTTGATTTTTATTTCTTTTTGTTGAATCCACCATTTTTGATTATGGTAATCTAAAGTGGCTTCTAAAAAATAATTTCTTCCTAATAAAATTAAGTAATTGATGAGTAATAGCCACCATAATGGTTTTAAATAAAATAGGGTAAATAGCAGTATCTTAATGTGGATTTTTCCAAGAATCGGTGGACGAAGAATAAATTTATAGTATAATACCATAATGTTTTTTTATTTAGAGGTTACAATTATGACATGGAAAAATCTACTGGATAAATTACTAAATCTTACTAAATGGACAAAAATTTTTTGGTTATTGATTTTTTTATTGATGAAATGGGTGCTAAATTTAGTAATTAACGTAGTCATGTTAATTCAGGCTTTAATTTGGTTTTGGACAGGTGAAACGTTAGATAAATTGGTGACTTTTTCGAATATTTTGAGTAGTTATCTTTTGCAAATTGTTGAATTTTTAACTTTCAGAAGTAGAGATTTACCTTGGCCGATTGGTGAATTACCAAAACAGGAGGAGACATGTTTAGAAGAAAAGTAATTGTTTTTGATTGGGATGGTACATTAGCTGATTCTGGTCCAGCTGTGTTTAAAGCAATACGTAGATTGATTGAAGAATATCGATATCCTGTATTAACTGAAGAGCAGATTTTGCAAAACTTAGGGTTATCGATGAAGGATTTCGGTCGTAAAATGTTGGGAACAGACGATACAGAATTACCAGATTTTTTGAGGAGGTTCTATAATTTTTTCGAACAGGAAGAGAAAAAATCGGAAATTTTATATCCGGATGCAATGGAAGTTTTAAATTATTTCAAGCAAAAGGGTTACAGCTTGGCTATCGCTACTAACCGGATTCGTGAGCGTTTAGATAGAGCGTTGCAATTAACTAGTTTGTCTGATTTTTTTAATTATTCGGTAACCGCAGATGAAGCATTAGATAAACCTAAACCATTAATGATGGAGTTAATACTGAACGCTTTTGGCGTTAATAAAACAGATGTTTGGATGATCGGTGATTCGATTTATGATGCAGCTTTTGCTAATAATGCAGGAGTACGATGCATGATAATCGATCGTAATTTTTATGATTCAGGAGTATTTTCAGCTTATAAAGATTTAAAATTATTACCTAATTTAAAAGCGTTAATTAATGAGATTAAATGAGTACTTATTGTATAGGAGATGTGCATGGATGCTATAGAAAACTTAATCAATTATTAGATAAAATAGGAATTAATGCATCGGATCAATTATGGTTTACCGGGGATTTAATTAACAGGGGAGAGGATTCTTTTGGGGTTTTACGATTAGTTAAAAAACACGGTAATGTAAAAGTAGTGTTTGGGAATCATGAATTATACTGGTTAGCTTGTTATTTTTGCCCTAAATTATTTTGGGATTTTAATTTAGGTAAGCCTTTTGATTTGGAAGAATTAATCGAATGGGTGTGTTGTACTTGGAATTTTTATTATTGTAATCAAAATTATTTTTTAGCCCACGCTGGTTTTTTTCCGTTTTGGTCTTTGACCGAAGGATTAAGTTATTTTGATTATTTAACAAAAGAATTTAGAAATGCTGATCTAAAACTATTTTTACCTACCCTGTTCAGTAAGGATCAAGCGGTTTTGAATTATAATACTAGTAACTTATTCATTGTTGAGACATTATTAAGGATGCGTTTTTGCTCTCACCAAAAACAGCTTAATTTAGATATTGCTGAAAAGCCTTCTAATCGTGTGCCTAGTTTATGGAAGCCGTGGTTTGAATTGTTACCTGAAGATTTTCCTAAGACAGTTTTATTTGGGCATTGGGCTGCTTTAGAAGGAGTGGTTAATCATCCTAAAGTAATAGCTTTGGATACTGGTTGTATATGGGGTGGAAAATTAACTGCCTATTGTTTAGAAACTAAGGAATTTTATAGGGTTTGATTTTATTGCGTTTAATAGATTAACGTGATACGTTTTGAAAGGGGTTAATTGGGGTTAATTTGGTGTTTGCAGTAGTAGAAAATTTAAGGATACATTATAAATTGATGGGTGATAATAAGGGTGAAGTCGTAGTATTATTGCATGGTTGGGGACAGTCGATAAATTGTTTTTGTGACTTAGTTCATGATTTACCTAATTATCATTATTTATTGATTGATTTGCCTGGGTTTGGCTTAAGTCAAGTACCTTATAAATTTTTAACTGTGGACGATTATGCACGGTTAGTTAAAAAGTTACTCAACGGTTTAGGTATTTCAAGCGCAGTAGTGTTAGGGCATTCCTTTGGTGGTAAAATAGGTTGTTTATTAGCTAGTATTTATCCGGTAAAAAAATTGGTTTTGATTGGTAGTGCTGGGATAAATTTACCTAAAAAATTTAATGTTAGGATGAAAATTTGGTTAGCAAGATTATTAAAAAAAATTAGCAATTTTTTTCCTAACATATTGTCAAATTTCGGTTCTAAAGATTATCAGCAGGTTCATGGGGTAATGAGACAGATTTTAGTCCATACGGTTAATCATTCGATCGCTACTTTGTTACCTAATCTGAAAATGCCGGTATTATTAATTTGGGGGGATCGAGATACAGTTACACCTACGGGTCAGTATTTTAAGCGATTATTGCCTCAGGCTAAATTGGTAATATTGCCTGGTGATCATTTTGTTTTTTTACAGGCAAAATCGCAATTTTATCAACAACTTAGTCTTTTTTGGGCATAGTTATGCTAAAGGGTTTGATTATTTTGTTCTTTTTTATTTTAGGATTGCACGCTTATTATTATTTAAGGCGTTTGCTTTATTTTTTACAGATGCTTCAATTGAATAGTTATTATTCCGGGCGTTATTTAAAGTGGGTTTGGAAAAATAAGAAAGTGATTTTTTCTTTAAAAGAATTTTTACCTTTTTTAGCAATTGCTAGTTTTATCTTCCATTCTTTATTTTTGCGTTTGTTAATTTTAGGATTTATATATTTAGAACTTTGGTTAAGATTTCCGGTTCTAAATGAAAAAAAACCACTAGTTTTTACTGCTAGGATTTTACGTCTGTTAAGTTTTAGTTTATTGTGTTTAGGGGCAGTTTATATCAGTTTAATATATGTCAGTTGGAAATTTGGCAAAATTGGGGTTGGTTACACAATCTTTGTTTTAGCGAATTTGACAATATGGTCACCAATAATTTTATGGTTTATTAATAGTTTAGTTGTGCCTCTAGAAAAAATGATTCAATATTGGTATGTGCGTGATGCCAAACGTTATCTGGATAAAATGCCAAATTTGGAAAGCATTGGAATTACTGGTAGCTTTGGTAAAACTACTACGAAGTATTTTCTACAGGAACTATTGAAAGAGCGTTTTTATACTTTAAAGACTCCTGAAAGTTATAATACTTTGATGGGAGTAACCAAAATTATTCGTAATAAGCTAAGGTTAGCGCATGAAAAATTTGTGGTGGAAATGAGCGCTAAACAACCAGGTGATATTGAAAAAATTTGCAAACTAGTACGTCCTAAGTTTGGTTTAGTTACGGTAATTGGTGAACAGCATTTAGAAACTTTTAAATCTTTAGAGCGTATTCAACATGCTAAAGGTGAATTGATTCGTGCATTACCTGTAGATGGGATAGCATTTTTAAATATCGATGATCAAAATAGCAAAGTTTTATATCAACAAGCTAAATGTCGAATTGTAACTTTTGGTTTTGATGAAAAAGCTGATTTTGCGATTACTAATTATCAAATATCTACATCTGGTTCTGATTTTACCTTAAAGGTAGGAGATGATTTCTATAATTTTACAACTAGTTTATTAGGAAAGGCCAACCTTTATGATTTATTAGGAAGTATTTCAATTGCGGTAACTTTAGGAGTGGATATTAAGTTGATGAGGAATGTAATTAAAAACTTAAAGGCTCCTCCTCATCGTTTAGAAATGAAAAAAATTGCACCGGAAATTTGGTTTTTAGATGATGCTTTTAATGCTAATCCAGTAGGGGTAGTTAACGCTTTATCGGTTTTAAAACAATTTTCGAATTTGAGGAAAATTATTGTAACACCAGGAATGGTAGAATTAGGTAATAAGGAAAATCAGTATAATTTTGAGTTTGGTTGTCTGATTAGCGAGGTCGCGGATTACGTTATTTTAGTTGGTAAAAAACAAACTGAAGCTATCTATAAAGGCATGCAGGAAAAACAATTTAATTTTGAACATTGTTTTGTTGCGACTTCGTTTAAAGAGGCTCGTCAACATTTAGAGAATATACTTAGGCCTAAAGATATTGTTTTATTTGAAAATGATTTACCAGATACTTATTTGGAAGGGTAAAATTTTATGAAAGAAAGAATAGGGGTAGTTTTTGGTGGTAAGAGTGTAGAGCATGAGGTGTCGATTATTTCTGCTTTACAGGTTATGAAGGCGTTAAAAGAAGCAGAATATGAAGTAATTCCTTTTTACATTACTAATGATGGTAGTTGGTTAACAGGTAATAAGTTAATGCAACTAGATAGTTTCAAACCGTTATCAAAAGTAGTGGGTGGAAAAATAGAATTTAGTTTATCGGATGGAAGGTTTTATAAAAAGATTTTTTTGGGTAAGCAGTTACTAGAATTAGATTTATTGTTTCCAATGGTTCATGGTACTGGCGGAGAGGATGGAACTTTACCCGGTTTTTTTGAATTAATTAATTTACCTTATGTGGGGTGTGGGATTACTGCTTCAGCTTTAGGTATGGACAAAATTTTAACCAAAATTCTGTTGCAAAATAAAGGAATTCCGACTTTAGATTTTTTTTGGTTTGTACAAACACGTTGGATTAATGAAAGAGTGAAGTTGTTGGAGGAGATTAATAATAGATTTGTTTTTCCTGTTGTAGTAAAACCTGGAATTTTAGGTTCTAGTATAGGCATTTCTGTAGTTAATAATAATGAAGAATTAGAAGATGCAATTGATTTGGCAGTTAGTTTATCTGAAAAGATTTTAATCGAACCATATATTAAAAATTTGCGTGAATTTAATTGTTCGGTATTAGGTGACGGGGAAGATGTTTTAGTTTCTGAATGTGAAGAGCCTTTAAAAACAGCGGAAATCTTATCTTATCAAGATAAGTATTTAAAAGGTGGTAGTAAAAAATCGGCTCAAAGAGGGATGGAGCAAGTGCAGAGACATTTGCCAGCAAAAATCTCTGAAGAATTAAAGCGTGAAATTCAACTTTATGCTAAGCAGGCTTTTTTGGAAATAGGGGGAAGTGGGGTAGTTAGGATCGATTTTATGTGGGATCAAGACAATAAGCAGTTGTATTTTGGGGAATTTAATACGATTCCAGGGTCTTTGGCTTTTTATTTATGGGAGGCTACTGGAATTTCTTTTAGAGAATTAGTAGTTCGTTTAGTTGAATTAGCTAAAAAGCGTTTTATACGTAAAAATAGTTTGACTACACATTATTCTAATAATATTTTTGGTTAAATTTATGTTGTTGGTATTGGCAAATTTTTTGGAATCTTACCATCGTCATTTAAATGTTTTTCATTACTTGACTTTTCGAGCAATTTTAAGTGCTTTAACGTCTTTTTTGATTACATTAGGTTTAGGGCCAATTTTGATTAATGAGTTGATTAAAGCTCAGTTGGAACAGCCGATACGTAAAGAAGGGCCGAAAACTCATTTAAGTAAATCCGGCACACCAACGATGGGTGGACTTTTAATGATTATTAGTATTTTCTTTAGTGTTGTTTTATGGGGAAATTTAGGTAATCGTTATTTATGGATTATTTTGTTTGCTTTAGTTGGTTTTGGAAGTATTGGTTTTTACGATGACTATTTAAAGTTAATTTTGCACCAATCTAAAGGTTTAACAGCTAAACAAAAGTTATTCGCCCAAATTATTTTAGCTTTATTAATTACGAGTAGTTTGTATTATTTCGCTAGTTTATCTTCAGAGACTTTGTTTTTTATTCCTTTTTGTAAAAAAATAGCTTTGGATTTAGGAGTAGTAGGTTTTATTTTTATTACCAGCTTTGTCATTGTTGGTACTTCTAATGGGGTTAATTTGACAGATGGTTTAGATGGATTAGCTATTTTACCGATTGTAATGGTTTCTGCGGGTTTAGGGGTATTTGCTTACTTGAGTGGTAATTTAAATTTTGCCAATTATCTTTTGATTCCTTATTTGCCGGGTACCGGAGAATTAGTAATTTTTTGCAGTGCAGTTTTTGGTACGGGAATAGGTTTTTTATGGTTTAATACTTATCCAGCGCAGATTTTTATGGGGGACGTTGGTGCATTAGGTTTAGGTGCTTGTTTAGGTACATTGGCTGTTATTGTTAGACAAGAATTAGTTTTAATGCTGATGGGAGGAATTTTCGTAGTAGAAACAGTATCAGTGATTTTACAAATTGGTTCTTATCGTATAAGGGGTAAAAAGTTGTTTAAAATGGCTCCTTTTCATCATCACTTGGAATTGAGTGGTTGGCCAGAACCAAGAATTATTGTTCGTTTTTGGATTATTACTTGTATTTTAGTTTTATTAGGATTGAGTACTTTAAAATTACGTTAATTATGAAGAAGATTATTTGTTTTATTGGTTGGAGTTTATGTTGTTTGTTAGCAGGATGTAGTATACATCGCGAGTTAGTTGGTAAAGATCAATTGATAAAATCTTCGGAAAAGTTGTTACGAATAACTGTTTTTTTACCGTTAAGTGGTCCTATGGCAAACGTGGGAGTTACTTTACAAAGAGCGATTTTAACTGCTCATTATAGTTTAGATAGACCAGTTGATTTACTTTTTTTAGATGAGAATGAAAATAATTTATCATCTCTTTACCAGGAAGCTTTATTAAGGGATAGTCAATTAATTATTGGTCCTTTGGCTAAAAATAAAATAGAAGAATTGTTAAAAATTGAAAAGTTAGATATTCCAGTAATTGCTTTAAATACTTTGGATGATTATAAAAAGAATTATCGAAAAAATTTGTATCAGTTTGGTCTATTTCCGGAAGACGAGGTTAAACAATTAGCTAAACAAATTAATTATTTTCAATTTCGTTGTTTGGGTGTTGTGGTAGTAAATGAAGATTGGGGTAAAAAATTAGTAAGTATTTTTCGAAAGAATTATCATTTACCTATAGAGTTGAGTATTCTAAACGGAAATAAGAATTTTTCAGAGCAAATTTGTTCATTCTTAGCAAACGAAACTTTGGAATTGTGTAATGTAAAGGAAAGAATGAAAAAACGTGGTACTGAGGAAGAATATTTAATGCGTCGGCAGGATTTAGAAGGAATTTTGGTTTTAGCAGATAATTTACAAGCCCGTCAAATTTTACCATTATTGAAGTTTTATTATGCAGATAATTTACCGGTGTTTATGATTTCTAACGTATATGAGGGAGTTAATGGCAAGCATGCTTTGTCAGATTTAGATGGAGCATATTTTTGCGATATTCCTTGGAATTTACATTCGTCTTTGTTGAGCAAAGAAATGAAGCAAATCTACCGACAGATTGTTAAGATTTGGGGAAAAGGATACGGAGATCAAAGTCGTTTATATGCACTAGGAATAGATGCTTACTTAATTGCTTATCATTTCTATGAATTTTTATCCCAAAAAACATTTCTGGGTAGTACAGGGAAAATTTATTTAGATCAATATAATCATTTTTATAGAGAGTTAACTTGGGTACAGATCAAGAACAATCGTTTAGAAATTCAACAATAAAAGGCGAACAAGTTGAGAAAATAGTTAGTAATTGGTTAATTAAACAAGGATTATTTTTGGTAGAATCTCGTTTTAGGATTTTTGGGGGTGAAATTGATTTAATAATGCGAGAGCATGATATCCTAGTGTTTATTGAGGTTAGATATCGAAAAAATGGATTTTATGGTAGCGCATTGGAGAGTATTAATCATACAAAATGTCAGAAAATTATAAAAACAGCACAATATTATTTGCAACAAACTGGTTGGATGGGAGAGTGTCGTTTCGATGTTGTAGTTATTACCGGGAGACATTGTGAATGGATTAAAGATGCTTTTGATGCGCAGGGATTAAGTTAGTTTTATTGTAAAAATAATAGGTTGTATGAAATAATTTAATGTCTAATTATGATTAGACTGGATTTGTACGTAACAGAGTAGATAATTTGAAAATTAATACTTGTGTAACATAGCTATAGTGTGAAAACTTGCGATCGGGTTGTTATTATAAAACTAAAACTTGCCGGTTATAAAGTTTTTTAAATAAAAACAAGATAAAAAATGTGTTAAAAATCTTTATAACGAAGAAGGGTATGAAATGACTAATAGTTACAAAATTAACTTTTTTAGAAAAAAGTTAATTAAATCCCCTTCACGGATACCTTCTTTGCAAAAACTAATCATTAATTAGTTAAGTCTAAAAATAGCTAAATGAGATTATATTCATTTAAAAAGCGTTTTGTCATTAGTTCCATGCTGTTACAGCCTAAGTAGTTATTTTCCCATAAATAATGGGTTTGTAGTTCCTGGTAGCAACATTGTTGTTTGCACGCAGTTATGTTTAAATTATATTCATTGTAATTATCACCACAAATACATTTTTGACCACAACTGATATAGATCATATCGTTTAATTTTAGAGTTTTCATAGTAATAGTAATTATATTATAAATTATACATGTAATACATCAAATCGTTTGTAGCCCATTATACTTAATTTTTGTAGAAAATGAATTAAAAATTTTTATAACGGAGGTTATGAGGTAATTGATAATTGCAGTAGGATTGCTCTTTCATGAAAAAATTCTGGTTAATTGATTTATAAATTAATTGTAATATTATTTTAATTAAGGTATTTTATACTGCAATATAGTTTAATTTTAATGTGAGGAAACTATGAAAAAATTATCAAAAGAAAATTTAAGCCAAATTGCGGGCGGGTGTTTTTGTTATTGTTCTACTAATCTGCCTGTGTTTTATCAAGGAGTGCGTATACCTCATGTTTTTGTTGAAAAAGTATTTGATGAGGAAGCGTGTATAAAGCTTTGTTATCATTTTGAAGATACAAGCAATAATTTACCATATTTTGGCTATTCTGCGTGTACACCTGATTATATTAAATTAGCAGGATATGTTGGTGAAAATTCCATTGATAAATATTTAAACGGGGGATGGAAAGTTGAGTATTCTTATTGATAAACGGATAATATGAATCCTACAGTTGAAAATTACAATTTTCGTGATTGGTATAGTTTTTATTTTTCTAATGAAACGCGCGAAGAATGTCTTGTTGAAATATTAAAAATATTTAGCGATCATGTTCGTAAAGTTAGAAATGGGGTTTTTTCAAAAGGGCATTTGGGTAAGTATGTACGCGCAGCGAAAGAAATAGATCCGAGAATAGACATAGGTAATAATTGTATACTAGTTGTAGATGCAAAAACATCTTATTTGATGGGTTATGAATAAATGGAGCTCAGCACCGTTGTGTTGGATATGGCGAGAAAGGTAATCTTGTTGGTATTTCTGCACGCTACGATAGAAGATTAATTTCAACTGTATGGTGTAATGGAATTCGTTTGTTATCCTATCTTAGATTATTTGAGAATTCAAGATGTGATGATATAAATATTGATTCTAAAGATAAGTTTCATTTATATGTTGCTTTAGTTTTTGAATCTGCAAGAGATCCAGCATTACATCGTATGATTTGTGAGGCAATTTGGGTAAATAATTATGTGAATGGATCATGGTTAGTAGATATAGCTGATACGTGGGATGATGGCTTATTTTCTGTCGACAGTACTTTTAATGATAAGTTTTTTAAAGCGGTTACTGCGCTACAAAACCTGGGTAATAATATATGTCGTGAGTATGCAATATGGTACCAGCGTGAATTGTGTAAGTGTGTAGGAAACAATGGAAAATTAAAGTTATTGTATCAATTAGAACAGTTTTATTATACGGTGTGTAGGTATTATAACATATTAGAAAATGAATTAGATAATATATCCGAAGTAGATAAAATTATTTTAGGTAATTTTATAGTAGAATGTTGTTTGTGGATTAAGTTTTCGTCTGTATGTGGTATTGAAATTGAATCAAGAGAAAATTTTTCTAAATTTAAAAATAAACCTATTGTAAGAGGGTATATTGTTGAGATGGTAAATAGGATATGGACAGGAGAAGACATTAATTATACTAAATTTTGTGAAATAACACGGATGCAAAATGAGAAAAAAATAGAAGGTGAATATAAAAAGGTAATTGCTCGTATTGATAATAGATATGATGATAAATATGAAAGTTCTAGTATTGTAGTATACGAACAATTATGTAAAGTATTGTTGGGAATTAATGACAATACAGTTGAAAAGTCTATAGAGTGTTATAATTTAATAAAAATTTTAAGAGATTTAGGTAATAAAGCGTGTGAAGAGTACTTAAAAAGACAAGATAAATCTCAATCGGAGTACTACAAAAATGATAAGATCTTTTGCAAAATATTGTTGAATAAACACCAAATAATGTGTAAAATTTTTTCGGAACTGGATAATGCACAAATAGATAAGGAGTTTAAAGAAAAATTTAGTGATGTCCTGATATTATATTTTGTAGAGAAGGGGTATTTTGGTGTTGTTAAAGATGTAAAAGTAACGCTAAATTATCATGAATGCCAAGCATTTTTTATGAAAAATTTTAATAGTAAAGATGTAGTTGAGAAAACTTTTATGAGGCATGTTTTACACTGTGCTTTTGTAAAAAATGATGTTATGAATGACATTAATTACAATTTGATACAATTATCAGGAGATATTAAAGATAATGAAATAAATATAGATAATATTATTCAAGTTGTTCCTCGTTAAAAATTGTTGTATAAATATCGTGTAATAGAAAACAGTTGCTATTTTATTAGGTAAATAGTAAAAATTCAGGAAATGTTTTATGCACGAAGTAGTATATAAAGTAGCAATAGCTTCTCCTTTTAAGGATTTATTTGATTATTATCCGCCGGTTGGAATGAGTAAAATTTTACCGGGAATGAGAGTTAAAGTTCCATTTGGTAAACGTGAATTAATTGGAATTGTAATAAATAAAGGTAGAGCAGAAATTGAATTAGATAAAATAAAAAGAATTATTGAGGTATTAGACGAAATTCCTTTATTTTCTCCACCTTTATTAGAATTATTAGTTTGGATTAGTAATTATCATCATTATTCGTTGGGAAATTTAATTAACGATATTATTCCTAAAAAATGGTCACCAGAGTTAATCGTTTTTTCTGAAGAAAAACAATCTAAGAATGATGATTTAAAAAAAAATGTTTCTTTAAATTTAAATTCTTCTCAAGAAGAGGCAGTAAAAGCAGTTTTGAATAAAAATACTTTTCAAGTTTTTTGTCTTTTCGGAATCACGGGTAGTGGCAAGACAGAAGTTTATTTAAATATTATGCGACCTTTAATAAATTCAGGCAAGCAAATTTTATGTCTAATTCCCGAAATTAATTTGACTCCTCAAACTTTGAAACGTTTTACGAATTTTTTTTCAAATACAGAGATTAGTGTATTTCATTCACGTTTAACTCCGAAAGAGAAAGCAATCGTATGGCAACAGGCGATACAGCAAAAAAGTCAAATTTTTATTGGGACACGTTCAGCGCTTTTTTTGCCTTTTAAGAATTTAAGTTTAATTGTGGTTGATGAAGAACACGATGCTTCCTTTAAACAACAAACTAAACTGCGTTATTCAGCACGTGATGCAGCGGTAATGCGTGCTAAATTAGAAAATATTCCCATTGTTTTAGGGTCAGCTACATTATCTTTAGAAACGATATATAATATCGAAAAACGTAACTATCATTTATTGAAGTTACCTATGCGTACTGGTAACGCTTCTTTACCGGTTTTTAAATTAATAGATTTACGAGGTAAAAAATTAATTAACGAATTTGCGGACATAGTTTTAAAAAAAATAGAGCAAAAATTGCACGATAATGAACAGGTTTTGGTTTATCTTAATCGTCGTGGTTTTGCACCGGTATTGATGTGTAGAAAGTGTGGTTTTAGTATGAATTGTCGTAATTGTGATGCTAAATTAACTGTACATTTAGATGCCCAAATTGCTAGTTGTCACCATTGTGGTACTTTTGTTTCTTTGCCACGATACTGTCCTGAATGTAAAGAACCTGATTTATTAATGTTGGGAGCGGGTACAGAAAAAATTACTCAATCGTTACAACAAATTTTTCCAGAAGTAAAGATTGCTCGAATTGATCGTGATACTGCTAGCTCTAAAAATGCTTTTAATGAATTTTTAAAAAATTTGGATCAATATCAAATTTTAGTAGGTACTCAAATGTTAGCTAAAGGTCATCATTTCCCCAATTTAACTTTAGTAGTAATTTTAAATGTTGATTATCCCTTGTTAAGTTTTGATTACCGTGCTGAGGAAAATTTGGTTCAACAAATAATCCAAGTTGCGGGTAGGGCAGGGCGTGCTGATAAACCCGGAGAAGTTTTTTTGCAAACTTATAACCCAGAACATCCGTTGCTGCAGAAAATTTCCCAAAATTTAGATTATTTAAGTTTAGCTAAAGATTTGTTGAAGATAAGAAAACAAACAGATTTTCCACCCTATTCATTTATTGCTATTTTGCAAGGGGAATCTAAAGTAGCTGAACAAGCGATAAAGTTTTTGGAAGATGTTAAAAATGAATTTAGTATTGAGATACATAATGAAATTAAAATTTTTGGTCCTGTTTCAGTTAATATGCATAAAAAAGCAGGAAAATATCGCGAGCAACTTTTAATTCAAAGTAATTCTAGGAGATACTTACAGTATTTTTTAAATAATTTAGTTGGATACTTAGAAAATTCTTCTTTACCTAAAGGGGTGAAATGGTTTTTAGATGTTGATCCTATTAGTTTGAATAATTAATTGCGTTTAATTTTAAGTTAGCTAAAATCTGATAAAAATAAGAGGAAAATAGATGTGTAAAGAAGCTAATACTCCGGCAATGCAACAATATTTAAACATTAAAAAAGATTACCCAGACAAGCTTTTACTTTATCGTATGGGGGATTTTTACGAATTATTTTATGAAGATGCTGAAAAAGCTTCTAAAATTTTGGGTATAACGTTAACTTCTCGTGGTAATTCTAACGGTAAAGCGATTCCATTAGCAGGAATACCTTACCATGCTTTAGATAATTATTTAGTACGTTTGGTGCAAGCTGGGGAAATAGTAGTTATTTGTGAACAAGTTGGTGAGGTTAATAATAAAGGTCCGATAGAACGTAAAGTAGTTAAAATTATTACTCCTGGTACGGTGACAGATGATTATTTAATGGAGCAAAAAAGTGATCATTGGTTAGTAGCTATTTATCCTGAACAGGAAAAAATAGCGGTTGCTTATGTTGATTTGGTTCGTGGTCAGTTTGAGTGTGATTTATTACCGTTGTTAGATTTAGATAATTTGTTAATGCGTTTAGCTCCCAAAGAGGTTTTATTGCCGGAAAATTTTAATTTATCGATAAAAGTACCTGTACGAATATTACCTTCTAAATGGTTTTGTTTAGAAAAAAATGCTAATTATCTAAAAAAACAATTTACAAATTCAGATATTGATTCTCCAGCGGTGGTTCAGGCAGTAGGAGTGCTATTGGCTTATATTTTTGATACGCAGAAGATAGATCAGTTACCTCATATTAAGCAACTTAATTTTGCCGGAAAATTAGTTTTAAAATTGGATTCAGTAACGCAAAAAAATTTGGAATTAGTTACTAATTTACAAGGTGGAACAGATAAAACAGTATTAAGTTGTATTGATAATTGTTGTACTTTAATGGGTAGTAGGTTATTAAAACGTTGGTTATTGAATCCTATTAAACAAATTGAAATTTTAGAAGAACGTCATAAATTTATTTCTTTAATACGACAACAATTTTTGTGCGATAATTTGAAAGTTTTATTAAAAACAGTAGGTGATTTAGAGCGGATAGTTGGTCGGTTAGCTTTAAAAACGGTTAAACCTAGAGATTTGATTCAAATACGAGAAGTTCTAAAATTATTACCCCGTTTTCAGGCAGTATTGGTTGGGGAGCTATCGGAGTTATTACCCAGTTTTGATTTTACTCCTTTATTAAATTTATTGCTTAAGTCATTGGTTGATAATCCTCCGATATTAATCAGAGATGGGGGGGTAATTGCTGAAGGATATTGTCGTGAATTAGATGAATTAAGAAATTTATCCAAAAATGCAAATCAATATCTGGTTGATTTAGAAAATCGGGAACGTAGCAATACGGGAATTGTTAATTTGAAAGTAGGTTATAATCGAATAAGTGGTTATTATCTTGAAGTTAGCCGAGGGCAAATTAATTCGGTGCCTGATTATTACATTAGACGTCAGACTTTAAAGAATGCTGAACGTTATACTACGCCAGAATTAAGAGATTTTGAGGGAACAGTTTTGAGTAGTAATATTCGAGCTTTAGCAATGGAAAAACGCATTTATGAGAGTTTGGTAG
This sequence comes from Gammaproteobacteria bacterium, assembly GCA_045580225.1. Taxonomy (GTDB): domain Bacteria; phylum Pseudomonadota; class Gammaproteobacteria; order UBA9339; family UBA9339; genus CAUUCF01. The sequence goes on from JAZNNJ010000018.1 coordinate 51,924, forward strand.
AAGAAGTTAGCAATTATCTTTTTAGTCTTCAGCTGTTATCGCAAAAGATTGCTTATTTAGATGTTTTGAATAATTTGAGTGAACGAGCTAATACTTTAAATTTAATTTGTCCTAAATTTACTAAAAATCAAGAGTTAAAATTAAAGGCGGCTAGACATTTGGTTGTAGAACAAGTAAGTAATAAACTTTTTATGGCTAATGATTTAGTTTTGGACCAAGATCAAAAGTTACTAGTGCTTACCGGTCCTAATATGGGTGGTAAATCTACTTATATGAGACAAGCGGCAATTATTGTTATTTTGGCTTATATCGGAAGTTTTGTGCCAGCTAGCGAAGCAGTTGTTGGAGATATTGATCAAATTTTTACTAGAATTGGGGCTTCAGATGATTTAGCGGGAGGGCGATCTACTTTTATGGTAGAAATGGATGAGACTAGTAAAATATTGAGGCAAGCAACTTCTAAAAGTTTAGTTTTATTGGATGAAGTTGGTCGTGGAACTAGTACTTTTGATGGTTTATCATTAGCTTTAGCTATTGCAGAATTTTTAATTAGTAGGCAGTCATTAGTAATTTTTGCTACTCATTATTTTGAATTAACCGCATTAGAAAGGGAGTTTAAAACGGTAAAAAATTACCATTTTAGTGCTTTAGAAGATAACGAAACATTATTATTTTTGCATGAACTTTATGTTGGAGCTTCGGATAAAAGTTATGGATTAGCAGTAGCTAAATTAGCTGGTTTTCCTAAAGAAGTACTTGGTTTAGCTAAACGTAAATTAGCTTTTTTAAGTAAACAGCAATTTGTTAATAAAAAGGGGATTGGTGAATTAAATTTGCAAGAAGTTGAACAATCTAATAGTATTGCTCAACGGGTAGAAATTTCTAAAGATGATTTAGAGAGGTTGAAAAAATTAAAAACGATTGACCCGGAAGAATTAACTCCTAAAAAAGCTTTAGAATGTTTGTTTGATTTATTGGGATAAAAAATGGCAAGAAAAATTATCAGTTTATCAATTATTGGTATTATTATTGGTTACTTAATTTTAAATTTTGTGGCAATTTTTTATGCGCATAAATTGATCTTTATTCCTCATCGAGCTGGGTATGAAGATGCTCCATGGTTGATTAAGTTACGTAGTTTGAATGGTAAACAAATTTATCTTTATCATTTAAAAAATCCTGAAGCAAAATATATCTTGTTAGTAAGTCATGGTAATGGAGTGGACATTTCAGATATGTTGCCGTTTTATCATGAAGCCAGAAGACATGGTTTCGAAGTAGTTGGATACGATTATCAAGGGTATGGGTTGAGTGAAGGATATCCTTCGGAACGTAATTGTTATCAAGATATTTTTAGAGTTTATAGTTATTTGGTTGATGATTTGAAAATTGATCCCGAACGTATTGTCGTATTTGGGCATTCATTAGGAAGCGGACCAAGTGTTGAATTGGCTACAACTAAGCCAGTAGCAGGGTTAATTTTGCAGGGAGCTTTTACTAGTGCAGTGAGAGTGGTAACTCGTTATAAAATTTTAGCGGTAGATTACTTTAATAATTTGAAAAAAATCAGAAATTTAACTGCACCTATTTTAGTAATTCATGGTGATAAAGATGAAATAATTTCAATTTATCATGGTAAAACTTTGTACAAATATGCGGGTGATAATAATGTGTTTAAAAAGTTTTTAGAAATAAAAGATGGTACCCACAGTGGATTATTTTTACAGCAGCCCAAATTATTTTGGAATACAATAGATGAGTTTTTGCAAAAATTGGATTAATAAATTATGAAACAAAATCAATATAACATTATTTGTATGAAATGGGGAAAGAAGTTTCATGCGGGGTATGTGAATCGATTATATCATATGGTGGAAAATAATTTAAAATTACCCCATCGTTTTGTATGTTTTACAGATGAAGTTGATGGTATTAATCCTAAAGTTGAAACTATGCCATTACCGAGATTAGATGACTCTGGGATTGCAGAACGTTGTTGGAAAAAATTAGGAGTATTTCAAGAAGTTCTGTTTGATTTAAAAGGAACAGCGTTATTTTTGGATTTGGATATTATAATTATGCAAAATTTGGATGATTTTTTTATTATTCCTGGAGAATTTTTCATTATTCAAGATTGGGCTTTTAAAAGAGGAGATATTGGTAATTCTTCGGTTTTTCGTTTTGAAATTGGTAAGCATTCAGAAATTATAGAGAATTTTTATAAAGAAGGGAAAACAATTCGTAAACGATATCAAAATGAACAGGCATTTTTATCTAAAGAAATGGCTAAAAAAAATATTTTGCGTTATTGGCCATTTGATTGGTGCGTAAGTTTTAAACATAATTGTTTACCTAAGTGGCCTTGGTGTTATTTTAAAACAACGAAGGAACCTAATACCAAGATATTAATTTTTCATGGACATCCAAATCCAGAAGAAGCATATCGAGGATACATAGGTAAGTTTGGTTATCGTTTTGTTAAACCGGTAAGGTGGTTGTCTAAATATGGAGTAAGTAATCGGTGAATGTTGTTGTATTAATGGGGCTAAAATGATTTTTAGGTTACTTTTGGGTTTAAAATGGTGGTATATTTTTAAAAATATGTTTAAATAAAAAACATTATTTATATATTTGGTATAAAAAGGGTGGATACAAAAATTTGGGAACGTTGTTTGAAGCAACTATTAGGTGGTGTTTCAAAAAAACATTTTGATACTTGGCTTCGTCCGATTCAGGTTAAACAGACTGATAAACGTTTGACTTTGTTTATGCCTAATGCATTTATAAAAGAACATTTTGAAAATAATTTTAGTGAGTTGATACATGCTTGGTTTGCAAAAGAAGTTCCCGAAATGAAATTAGTTGTTAAGATAGGTAATTTAGATGATTATGTTAAACTTTTAGAAGAGCCAACTGTAGAGAAAAAGAGTAAATTAATCGATAATCTGAATAATTCATTTACTTTTAAAAATTTTGTAGAGGGAAAATCTAATCAGCTAGCAAAAGCTGCTGCGTGGCAAGTTAGTAAAAATCCTGGAGGATTGTATAATCCTTTGTTTATTTATGGAGGAGTAGGTTTGGGTAAAACTCATCTAATGCAGGCAGTTGGACATGAGATGTTAAAAAATAATCCTGAAGCTAAAGTTTTATATGTCCATTCGGAACGTTTTGTTTCAGATATGATTAAAGCTTTGCAGCGTAATGCTATTAGCGATTTTAAAAAAAGTTATCGTTCGGTGGATGCGCTTTTAATTGATGATATTCAGTTTTTTGCCGGGAAAGAACATACTCAAGAAGAATTTTTTCATACTTTTAATGATTTATTTGATAAACAACAACAAATTATTATTACTTGTGATCGATATCCGTCTGAAGTAGAAGGATTAGAAAATCGTTTAAAATCTCGTTTTGGTTGGGGATTAACGGTCGCTGTTGAACCTCCTCAATTGGAAACACGAGCAGCTATTTTGTTGGAAAAGGCCAAATTCTTTAAAGTTAAATTATCAGAAGAAGTAGCTTTTTTTATTGCGAAGCATATCCGTTCTAATGTAAGAGAATTAGAGGGTGCTTTAAAAAGGGTGATTGCTAATGCAACCTTTACTAATTTACCTATTACTTTGGGGCTAGTACAAGAAACATTAAAAGACATGTTGGTGATTCAGTCAAAAGCAGTTACCATTACAAATATTCAAAAGCAAGTAGCCGAATATTATAAGATAAAAATTAGTGATTTAATTTCTAAAAAACGGATGCGTAATTTGGTTCGTCCAAGGCATTTAGCAATGACTATCGCTAAAGAATTAACTGATCGTAGCTTAATGGAAATTGGAAATGCTTTTTCGGGTCGTGATCATACTGCGGTAATTCATGCTCAAAAAAATGTGCGTCAACTAATGGAAACTGATTTGGAATTAGCAGAAGATTATCGTAATTTGATTAGGATTTTATCCTCGTAAATTTTTTATTATGAAAGAAACTCTTTTTTTCGATGGAAAAGATTATTTTGAGGCATTAATAAACGCTATCGATCAAGCGAGAAGTAGTATTTTTTTAGAATCTTATATTTTTAATTTTGATGAAATAGGTAAATTAGTGATTCGGGCTCTTTTAAGAGCAGCAGCTAGACAAGTAAAGGTTAAAGTGTTAATTGATGGTTTGGGTAGCTGTGATAGTGCTAATAAAATAATTGAAGTATTATCTCCATCGTGTAAAGTGCGTATTTACCATCCTTTACCTTGGAAATTAAGGCATTTTTTATACGCTTATCCTTCGGTATTATTGCATTCATTTTTTAATATTAATGTTCGTAATCATCGAAAATTGGTAATTATTGATCAGAAATTATTATTTACTGGTAGCTTTAATATTACTAAGGAACATGTGGATGATGTTAATTGTATAGGGTGGCGTGATACAGGAATTTGTTTAGATAGTTTTGATTTAACGAAATTAAATCAAGCGTGTAATTCGGCTTGGAAAAATATTAATTATACTGAAACTATTCGTAGTTTTTTTAGAGCAGTAAAAAATAATTTATGTGTTAGAATCAATAATACTTGGTATCGGCGCAGAATTTTGCATCGTGACTTATTGAATAAAATAAAACAGGCCAAAAATAGAATTTGGATTACTAATGCTTACTTTGTTCCAGATAGTGCGTTGCTAAAGCAATTAATTGGTGCAGCTAAACGAGGGGTAGATGTTAAAATTTTGTTACCTTCTCGTTCAGATATTGCATTTATGCCGTGGACATCGCAAACTTTTTATCGAAAACTTTTAATTGTAAATACAAAAATTTTTGAATATTTACCTGCTATCTTACATGCTAAAACTCTAATAATTGATGATTGGATGACAATCGGATCTAGTAATTTAAATCATCGTAGTTTACTGCATGATCTAGAATTGGATATTGTTGTGCAGACTGATAAAGCTAAGGAAATGTTAGTGATGCAGTTTAAAAAAGATATCGAAAATGCCAAAGTTGTTCAAATAGAAGATTTAGATAAGCGAACTTGGTATCAAAAGTTAATAGGGGAGTTTTTGTTACATTTAAGGTATTTAATGTGAATTATTTTAAATAAAATGGCGGAAAATTTTTAATGAGTAAGGTGTTAGTAGTATTTACTGGTGGAGGAACGGCAGGGCACGTGATGGGCAATATAAGTATTATGCAGGTTTTAGAAAAACAAGGAGTTGTTTCTGCGTATATTGGTTCTAAATGTGGGATAGAAAAAGATTTAATTATTGAAAAAGGTTTTGCTTATTATGAAATTGCAACGGGTAAATGGAGACGTTATCTTAGTTTTAAGAATTTCACCGATTTGTTTTTAATAATGAAGGGAATAATAGATAGCTTTAAAATTTTACGTTTGTTGTCTCCTGAAGTTATTTTTTCTAAAGGAGGGTTTGTAAGTTTTCCGGTAGTTTTAGCAGGATGGTTACTAAAAATACCCGTGGTTATCCATGAGGCGGATTTAAGTTTTGGCTTAGCGAATCGATTAGCATTAAAATTAGCTAAAAAGATTTGTGTTAGTTTTCCAGAAACGTTACCTATTTCATCAAAATATTTTCATAAAAAAGTAGAAACTGGTTTGCCCTTGAGAGAGGAAATATTTAAAGGCTCCAAAGAACGGGCTGTGGAGATTTTTAATTTAGAAAATAATGGTATACCGGTATTATTAATTGTTGGAGGTAGTTTAGGATCAAAAAGCTTGAATGAAGTGGTAGAGGAATTATTACCTATGTGGATTAATAAGTATCAAATTATTCATGTGCACGGTAAGAATTTTATACCCAAATTTAAACATAGTTTTTATCATCCTTATTCTTTTTTAAACAAAGAAATGGCAGATGCTCTATCGGTAGCGGATTTAGTGATTTCTAGGGCAGGGGCTAACAGTATTGCGGAATTATTAGCTTTAAGAAAAGTAAATTTATTAGTTCCTTTAATTAAAGGTAGTCGTGGGGACCAATTGTTAAATGCGAAGAAAGCGTCAGAACAAGGTTATAGCATGATTCTACCAGAATTATCTAAGGAT
>JAZNNJ010000019.1:0-20948 GCA_045580225.1 Gammaproteobacteria bacterium
AAAAGAATTAGAAACTACTAGTCAAAAAGCCCTGCAACAAATAGAGGAAAGAGAATACGCTAAAAATCTTTACGATGAAGGTTATGAAGTAATCGGTAGTTATGGAGTGGCTTTTTTTAAAAAGAAAAGTTTTGTTATTAATAATTAAGAAAAATTTTATAAAATTAGTATGGTGTTCATGCGTGTTAAATTACCGATGGGTGAAAAATTATCGGTAATTTAATCGGTGATTTATTTGAGTGTTTTGCTATTTACAAATTATAAAGGGTTTTATTTTATCTAGCCATTTCTGGTTAATTCCTTTTTGAGAAATTTTTATTAATTCATTAATATTATCGAATTTACCATGCTTATTACGGTAATTTATAATAGCTTCTGCTTTTTTAGGGCCAATACCTTTTATGGTTTGAAGGGTTTTTGAATCAGCCGTATTAATATTTATTTTTGTTATTTGATTATTTAGTTTATTGCTTGTCATTTGGTTATATGCTCGGTTTTTTATAGATGCGAATGAAGTGTTTATTAAAGTACAACTAAATAACAGTATGAAAATTTTCTTTAGCATATTTATTCCTTTTTTAGTTAAAATTATTTCTGGATGTTAACTTATTGTTAGAATAAATAGTATTCGTAAGAATAACTTAGCAGATATAACAGTAATTAGTTATTAGAATGTATGGTTAAAAATAAAAGGTTGACTTTGCGGTCTAAATTACCTAACATAAAATTATGAAATATTAATTAATTAAGCGAGGATAGAATGGCTTCATCTTCTCCTGTTACTGGTGTTCATTGGCGAGATTCAGCAAGAAGGGCGCGATTTTTTATTATTGATGCGCAGGCGTCGTTGCCGGTTTTTTTATTTTTATTACATATACGTAAATGGACGTTGATTGTGGCAGCGTGTTTTGTCGGAATATTTATTTTATTGAATAAGTTTGGATATAATGTCCCTGTTTTTTTTAGAATATTTCGTAGTTTTTTGGCCGGCTCTCGTAAAGTATGTCGTCCTTGGTGGTGCTAATGGATAACGTTTTTTTAGAGTTTAGTAAACAAGTTGCTATTGATTTGGATATGTACTTTAGTTTGTATAAAGTAGATTTAACAATTGATGAAGTATTTTCTTTAACTGGTGTATTTCCAATAATAGTAAAAAAAGCTAATCGTAAGTGTTTAGATATTTTGGGATATGGAATCGGTGTTAATTTTAGTGAAGTTGATGGAGCTGTTTTGGGATACAGTGTAGTTTTTGATACGGTTACTCCCCCGGTTTTGAAAATTGTGTATCTTTATGATGCATTAGTGGAACTAAAAGCCAATGAAAATGCGGATAAGAAAGTGGTTTTGGATGGATTACTATTTAAGTTTATGTGATTTATGTCAGCAGAGCAACAGGGTCAACAAGACAGTTCTTTAGAGTTTCTTTATACGATATTAGCGGTTGCTATATTTTTAGTTGGGATATGGTTTTTATATCGAGAAAATCTCGCTAAATGGTATATTTATTTGCGGATTGGTGAGTTAACTGTTGTCGATTTTTTTTTGAAAAATTTGGCTTCATTATTTGGCGGGCTGTATGACCAGCAGATGGAGGTATTAGAGGCTCTTATAACGGCGAAGGAACGGGTTGGATATACTACAGATGTTAAATATTTAATGGAATTAACAGTTACGACTTGTAAATATTTAAAATACCCATCTATCTGTATGATTTCATTGATCGGCTTGATGTTGATTTTATCTAAAGGTTTAAAGCAATTTAGGTTAATTTTTAATACTAATAGTTTGAGACAAGTTGAGCAGTGTAATTGGCCTCAAATTGCTCCAGTAGTAAAATTAGATTTGGTATCAACTAAATTGGATGATGGACCTTGGGCCATGACGGTTTCTCCTATGGTTTTTTGTAAAAAGAAAGGTCTACTGGATGTAACTAAAGAAATTGATGGTACATATACGGTAAAATTGAAGAGGAGTGCTAGTTATCGTGAATTATCCCTACAATTAGGTCCTATGTGGTCTGGTATTGAAGGATTACCGCTTTATTTAAAAGCACTTTTTGCTATTTTTGCGGCTAGAATTAATGCTGATAAAAAAGGTGCAGAACAACTTTTAGATCAAATTTCTTTATCGGCTAGTAATGGGGTAGATAATTTAGATTTTTCAGGTACAAACGAGTTGTTGAATAAATATGTGAATACTAAAGGGGTTAAATTTATTTGTGAACGTCATGCTTATATTACTACATTAATGGCTTCTATGTTGGAAGGAGCGAGAGTTATAGGTGTTCTAGCTTCTGCCGAGTTTATTTGGTTGAAACCGCTGGATCGTAGAATGTGGTATATGTTAAATAGTGTTGGAAGAATTACTGCTGTTGCTGAAATATGTGGTGCTTATGCTCATTGGTTGGCAGAAAAAAAATTAGGTAGTGCTTTGATTTCTCCTATGGTTGATGAGGCTTTAAAAGGTTTAGAATTAGCTATTAAGGAGATTATTTATAAACCGGATGAGGAAGAGTAATGCCAGTACAGCAAAGAGGAATAGAACAAGGACAAGAACAATCTACAGCATCATTATTGCGTGATACTAGAACGTTAGGGCAGCGTATATCTAGTTTTCTTAAAGAACCTCAGCACGTTGGATTAATTGTTTTGTTTTTAGGTATTGTCGTTTTCTTTGTACCGGTTTGTTCTGAATTGGTAATAATCGTAAGTATTATTTTATTTATTTATTCTAAAACTCGTAAAGTTATTTTGCCTTTTAGAATGCCTAAAAGAGCTCATTTGCCAGATTATAATACTCCTAAACCTGGTTCTAATAAACCTAGTATGTCAAATGGTATTTATTTCTTTGGTAATGATCGTAAAACTAACGACGAATTGTGGTTTACAAATGACGATATGAGAACTCATGCGCTGATTTTTGGTTCGACAGGAAGTGGAAAAACGGAAGCTTTAATTTCTATTGCGTATAATGCATTAGTTCAAGGAAGTGGTTTTATTTATGTGGATGGTAAAGGTGATAACTCTTTATTTGCTAAAGTTTTTTCTTTAGTGCGTTTTATGGGGAGAGAAGACGATTTGCTGCTAATTAATTTTATGACTGGGGCCAGAGATGTTATTGGTCCACAGGAGCGTAGATTATCTAATACGATGAATCCTTTTGCTTCTGGGTCTTCGAGTATGCTTACTCAGTTAGTTGTTAGTTTAATGGATAGTGGTAGCGGAGGTAGTGGTGGTGATATGTGGAAAGGTAGAGCCATTGCTTTCGTGGAAGCGTTGATGAAGGTTTTAACTTATATGCGCGATCAGGGGGCTATTTTGATCGATGCTAATACTATACGTAACTATTTTTCATTGGAACGTTTAGAAGCTATGGTTATGGATAAAGAGTTTCTTCGTGATGGGCAGAGTTCAGTTAGTTTAGCTCAAGCTCCTGATTTGATTATGGAGCCAATTAAGAATTATGTAGTTAATTTACCAGGTTATAATCCGGCGAAAAAAGGTAAACAGGTTTCCCAAGTTTACGAGCAACATGGGTATATTACTATGCAATTAACAAGAGTATTTTCTTCTTTAGCTGATACTTATGGTCATATTATTCGTACAAATTTACCTGAAGTGGATTTAAAGGATGTTGTTTTGAATAGAAGGATTTTGGTGGTTTTATTACCAGCATTGGAAAAATCACCGGATGAATTGGCTAATTTAGGAAAAGTAATCATTGCTTCCCTAAAAGCAATGATGGCTTCTGGATTAGGAGATGAAGTTGAAGGAACATATGCCGAAGTTATCGAGCGAAAACCGACTAACGCTCGTAATCCTTATTTGTGTGTGTTAGATGAGTATGGTTATTATGCTGTTCCAGGATTTGCTGTAGTTCCTGCTCAGGCACGTTCTTTAGGGTTTTCCGTAATATTTGCAGGACAAGATTTACCTGCATTTCAAAAAGCGTCTAAAGAGGAAGCGGCTTCTATTGGTGCTAATACGAATATAAAAATTTGTATGAAATTAGAAGATCCTATGGAAACTTGGGATTTTTTTATGAAATCGGCAGGTGAAGCTCATGTGGCGGTAGTTGGTGGTTTTCAATCTAGTGCTTCTAGTATGACGGGGGGATATGCTGATTCTAAAAGTGCTCAAATGGAAAAGCGTTCTAGAATTGATTTATTAGATTTAAAGGAGCAACGCGAAGGAGAGTCTCATATTTTCTTTAAATCTAGGATTGTTAGAGCAAAAATGTTTTATTCTAATCCAAAACCGGTTAAAGAATTGCGTTTAAATCAGTTTGTTAAAGTTGATCGGCCTTCTGATGATTTGTTAAGTGCCTTTAAAAATGGGTTGTTAAAGATGCAGCGTTATGTTGATGGGGCTGGAGTGTTAACTGAAAGTATTGGAAAAATTGAGGACGGTATTGATTTGTTAGGAAAACAATTGGGAGAAAACGTAATAGATGATATTCCTGTAAAAAAAGTAATGGCTGTTTTAATGAATTTATGGAAAGAAGATAACAGTCAAATTGACTTAAATATCGATAGTAACAAAGTTTGTTGTTTTAGTGAGTGTTCGAATTTCAATTTTATTAATCCAGCGGAATTATATTCTAATTTAATGGAAATAGAAGGATTACTGACGGATCGACGTAAAATTGGAAAAAGTAATGTAAATAGTTTGTTGAATGATTTAATAGAAATCAGTGGTTACCCTGAAAAAAGGTGTAAAAATATAATGGATAATAATGATTTGATTAAATTGATAAAAGATTTAAGTGGAGATTTACAAGTATGATTAGAGATTATTTATTTCTTAGTTTAGTGAGTTTATTGTTAATCTTTGGTGTGAATGGTTGTGTTCATAAAGTTAGCTGTCAAGAATATGATTTTGATTTAGGTAGAAAGATAGTTTTTGAACGAGTAGTTAAGTGTATAAATAGCTATGGGTACATATCGAATTATGATGATCGAGTAGAAATTATTCTTGAAAGTTCTAGATTATTTAGATCTAATACGGCTAATTTTAAGTCTAAAGCTGATAAGATATTTGAAGATATTGTCGAGTTTTCAAAACACTATAGTCGTACTCTAACAATAGTGCATGCTTGTGCTGTTAGTAATGTTTTAGAACAGGGAATGATCGAAGCTCGTGTTCGCGAAGTTGGAAAGAAATTAAAACTTATGGGTCTGAAAGATTATGTGGTAATTACCGGAACAGAAGACGGTTTTTGTACAAATATTGCGAGTAAAAGGATAAAAATAGTTTTAAAAAAGAGGGATCAAGTTGAAACTTGTGCAGGTGGAGAAGATTATTGTTACACCGGACAAAAAAAATTAATTTGTCGTTAATTAATAGATTGATTTTTTATTAAAGTTGTGTGAGCATATAACAGATAAAGAGGATTAGAAATGGCTAATAATGATGCAGTGGAGTTATTAAGATTAAGGAATAATTTTTATGTGGATAGTTATCGCAGATTGATAATTGTATTATTATTGTTAATCGTAACTATATTGGGTTTAGTTGGAGTAATTTTTTGGCAAGTTTATCATCGGCCTAAGCCGCAATATTTTGCTACTTCTACAGACGGGAGAATTATGCAGTTGTTTCCTTTATCTGATCCAATGCTTTCACCGTCGGAGTTGTTGCAATGGGCTCATGGTGTGGCGACGGATGCTTATTCGTATAATTTTGTTAATTATCGAGAGGCGTTGCAACAGTTGCAAAATAATTTTACTGCTGAGGGATGGAGGTATTTTGAACAATCTTTGAAAGCTTCCAGAAATTTAGAAATGGTTCTTGCTAAGAAATTAATTGTTTCTGGTACTGCGACTGGTACTCCAGTGATTTTAGAGCAAGCGGTAATTGATGGTCGTTATTCTTGGAAAGTGCAGATCCCAATGTTAGTTAGTTATCAGAGTGCTACTGAGAATACTCAAAAGCCGATGATAATTATGATGATTATTAGTAGGGTTCCTACTGTAGATATGCCAAAAGGTATAGCGGTTCGCAGCTTCGTTGCTTCAGAGGGTAGAATTGGTAACAAACGGTAATGATGAATGAAAGATAAGCAACGTAGAAATTTTGGTTTAAATAGTAATTTTTTATTGAAGTTTATTATTTATGTATCATTATTTGTTATTCTTTTAATAGGAATAATGTTTTTTGTCATGATAAAGCAACCTATTCCTAAGAGTTATTCTTTGTATCCGTCGGGTAATAGTAGGTCTTTAGTGATTTTGCCAATGCCAATTTTATCGCCAAGCAAATTACTGCAATGGGCTCATAAAGTTGCAGTAGAAGCGTATACCTATAATTTTGTTAATTATTATGAAAGTATAGGTAAACTGGAATCTTATTTTACGGAAGAAGGCTGGGATTATTTCAAGAGTGCTTTGAAGTTATCTGGTAGTGTGAATGAAGTGGTTAACAAAAAGTTGATAGTTTCAGCTGTATCGATAGGAGCACCGGTTATTTTGGAGCGGGCTATTATAGGTGGCAGGTTTTCATGGAAAGTTCAAATTCCTTTGCTAATTAGTTATCAAAGTCCAAATGAACAAATTCAAAAGCCAATCGTTGTTATGATGATTATTAGCAGAGTGCCAACTAATAAGTATCCTAATGGAATTGCGGTTGCTAGTTTTATCGTAACTGGAGGTAGAGGTGAATAAAATAATGAATAAGTCTTTTTTAGTTAGTTTATTTTTAATAGTGGGTACTGCCTTGGCAGTTACAGAGGTGGAACAATTTGAAGCACAGGCTAATTTAGATAAGTTGCGTAAAACTTTGGCTGAAAGTATTGCGCTTAAAAATGCGTCTGATAATGAAAAAGGATCTTCATCAAGGGTAGGTGCTAACATCAAAAATGATGGGGATTTATCGGCAAAAAATGAACATAAAAAAATGCAAGGTGAGGCTTTTGTAAAAACAATAGAACAGTTATTACCAATGAATCCGCAACAGGTACGTAAATTAAAGGAAGTTTATGAGGAATCGCAAGCAGCGATGGCTTCACCTGCTTTAATTCCAGCAAAACCAACTAGTTCTTCATTGTTGGTGGATTTGTCGCCTAATGCTACTCCGCCAATAATTCGTTTGGGTTCTGGATATATTTCGTCTTTAGTGTTTTTGGATGCAACTGGTCAGCCTTGGCCAATTGATTCGTATAGTTTAGGAGATCCGGTTTCTTTTAACATACGTTGGAATCAAAAAGGTAATACTTTATTGATACAGTCTTTAACTTTTTATAAAAGTAGTAATTTGGCTGTTATTTTGAAGGGGTTAAATACTCCAGTAATGATTACTTTAGTTTCTGGACAGGATGCTATTGATTACCGGGTGGATTTGAGAATGCCTTCAAATGGCCCTAATGCTTCTGCTATCTATGGTGGAGTGGAGACTTTGCCTACGAATAAAGTGTTGTTAGAAATTTTGAATGGAGTACCTCCGGAGCGAGCAAAAAAAATATTAGTTAAAGGTGGGGCAGCACAAGCTTGGAAGGTAGATAAGGATTTTTATTTAAGAACTAATTTGATGCTGATTTCCCCTGCTTGGAAAGCTATGATTAAAAGTGCAGATGGTATGTTTGCTTATCAAATGCAACCTACAACGGTGGTTTTAGCTTCTCATGACGGAGAAGATAAGACTATTACTTTGGTTTTAGATGAAGAGTAATTTTTTATGACTTTAAAGAATCGAATTAATGCTGCAAAAGCGGTTTTGTCTGATGGTAAATCAAGGTTAATTGTTTTATCGATAGCGTTTGTTGCCATTTTAGCTATATTTGTAGGAATATTGAAGATTAAGAAAACTAGCAATTTGTCTAGTGGTGAACATTCTTCAATTGTAACTGGAGTTCCTGATATTGAATCTATACCGGGTATGGGTAATCCTACTAGGGAATATGTACAATTACAGGAGCAGCAAAATGCTCAGTTAGCTGAGCAAGCTTTAGCTGAAGGTAAGGTAGCTTTGCCTACAGTAGTGCGTACGACTTATGTTGGTTCTGGAGTAAATTTGGATGGCATTGGATCTGTTTCTGGTGAAGGATGTAATATTGATGAATTGAAAAGAGCGAAAATGTCGGGAGTTAAGGCATCAGAGTTGAAATGTAAAGGTTGTAGTTTAGATGCTTTAAAAGCAGCTGGATTTTCGGCAGCAGAATTAATGAGGGCTGGGTTTGGGGCTGCAGAGCTAAAAGATGCTGGTTTTAGTGTTGAAGAATTAAAATTAGCTGGTTTTAGCGCCAAAGAGTTAATGGATGCAGGGTTTAGCATTGAAGAACTTAAAAATGCCGGTTTTACAGCAAAAGATTTATTGGATGCTGGATTTAGTGTTAATGATTTAATGAAGGCAGGTTTTAGTGCTGAAGCTCTAAAAGCAGCAGGTGTTAGTGCGCAAGAATTGTTAGAAGCTGGTTTTAGCGTAGGTGATTTATTTAATGCTGGTTTTAGTGCTGGGGAGTTATTGAAAGCTGGTGTGAAAGTTAGTGAATTATTGAAAGCGGGGTATACTCCCGAGGATTTGTTGAATGCGGGAGTTAATGAAAAAGAGCTAATTCGTAATGGTGTCAGTAAGTCTTTACTGGCTAATTTGATCCAGGATAAAAATTTAAGAAATTATAAAGGGTGCGATGTAGATAGTTTACAGAGAGCAAGGAAAGATGGAGTAAGCGCCGATAAGTTGCGCAAATTAGGATGTAGTGTAGATAGTTTGCGAGCTGCAGGTTTCACTGCTAAAGAGTTAAAAAAAGCTGGTTTTAGTGCTGGCGAATTATTAAAAGCAGGTTATACAGTTGCGGATTTGAGAGATGCAGGTTTTAGCGTAAAGGAGTTAAAGGATGCTGGTGTTACGGCAGAAATATTAAAATCCGCTGGATTTGATGCGGAAGAGCTTCTTGCGGCTGGATATAATATAGCTGAATTAGCTAAGGCTGGATTTAGTGCAGAGGAGCTTTTGAATGCTGGTGCTAGTGTAGCTGAGTTAAAAAAGGCAGGATTTACTGCGAAAGAGTTGTTAGAAGCAGGAGTTAAAGCTGATGAATTATTAAAAGCGGGGTTTTCTAAAGGAGATTTATTACGTTCAGGGGTTGATGTGAGCGAGGCTATTTCTAATAATTTTGTAAAGAACGAATGTAGAATTAATGATGTAATTAGTTTATACAAGCAAAAAGTTAGTGAAGCTGAAATAGTTAAGAAGCTAAACTGTACCTCGGAAGAAGTTAAAATTTTATTAAGTAGTTCTTCTTTGGTAAAGGATAAGGGGATAGAATCAAAAAAGGCTTATGATCGTTGTGGTAGGGCAGCGTTAATTATTGCTCGTCGTAGTGGCAAAAAAGCAGAAGACTTGGTTGATTGTGGAAAAACTGCTTTACAAGCGGCAGGTTTTTCTAAAGAAGAGCTTAGTAAAATTAAAGAATTTACCGATTTGGATGAACAAGAGAAAGTTGTAGCTGACCTGTTAGCTGAAGAGGAAAAATCTACTCATGAGGAGTTACAGGAACTTGTAAATAGAGAAGTTTATTTAGCTAAACTTGATCGGGAAAACCAGGTTAAAACAATGCAAGCTATGATGATAAATCAGTCTAACCAGTTGTTTTCAGCTTGGACACCTACGAATACTCAGTCGTTTGTAGAAGCGATCGAGGATGAGAAGCAAAATAGTAGTAATTCAACAGTCGTTGGTAGTGCTATAGAGGCGACAGGGCAAAATGAGGATGTTCAAGGAGATACTTATAAAGCTGGTTCTATTTTATTTGCTACTTTGGATACTGCTGTTAATTCAGATGAAAATGTTCCAGTAATGGCTACGATTGTAAGTGGTAAGTTAAAAGGTACAAAGGTATTGGGTAATTTTCAGAGGGTTAATAAAAAGGTAGTGTTAACTTTCACAGTATTGAGTATACCTTATTTAAAAAATAGTATTAGTTTTTCAGCTGTGGCTATTGATCCTGAAACGGCTAAAGCAGCTTTGGCTTCAGAGGTGGATAGTCATTATTTGTTACGTTTTGGTGGGTTAATGGGGACCTCTTTTTTGGAAGGTTTAGGGACTGCATTTAAGGATTCTGGATCTAGTATTCAGACTACTACTACAGGTTCAATCGTTACTAGTCCAGCCTTGACAATATCAGAGAAGTTATTAGTAGCGGCTGGTACAATGGCTTCTAAAGTAGCATCAGAAAATAGTCATTTAGCTGATACTCCTCCTACGGTAAAAGTGGCGGAAGGTAGTAGTTTGGGATTACTATTGACTAGTGATTTATTTGTACCTGAGAAAAATTAATTGATTGTAATTCGGAGTGAATATGGAATCTAATCAACAAAAGCATAATCAAGAAAATGATTACCAATTTTCAGAGAATGAAGTTCCGTTTTTAAATGATAATGGGTACGTGAAAACGGAGCAAGTGAATAAGCTTAATTTCAAAAAATTTAACTTTAATAAGATAATGGAAATATTGAAAAATAATCCTAAAATAGTAAAAATTATTTTGTTAATTATTGGGATGTTACTAACATTTAAGTTTTTTGTTTATTTGTCTAGTAAATCGCGTTCCAGTGCTTTGCAGGAATTGACTCAGGTGCACGATGGTGAATTATTGTCGGATACATCTAAACAAAATAATGTTGAGGATAAAGTTAATCCAATGCAGAATTTTAATATTCCGTTATTGAAGCCTGAGAAAAATAGTGTTGTGAAATATGCTGATGAGGAAGGATTAAATAAACTTAGTAAAAAATTGGAGTTTGTACAACAGGATGTGTCAAAGGTTGCTTCTTTTGTAATGGAAATGGAAGACCAAATTGATTTACTGAAAGAGGAAATTAAAGTTTTACAGAGTAAGATAGACAATGTATTAACAAAGCCTAATAAGCAGAAAGTTACCGATAAGCCGGTGATAAAAAGAGATACTTATACTGTTCGAGTAATCGTTTCTGGTAGAGCATGGTTGGTTTCGTCCAAAGGTAATAGTATAGATGTTAAGGTAGGGGATATTTTGCCCGGTTATGGTGAGATTAAATTAATTTCCGTTAAAAAAGGTTTAGTGCTTACTTCAGACGGATCGATTATTAAGAAGGGACGTTATGATAGTTAGACGTTATCGGTTGGGTATTATAGTTGGTTTATTAGTTTTTCCGTTTACTAATATTCTGGCGGCTAATACCGTTGCGTATGATATTGCTACTATTCTTGCAAAATTAAAGGAGAATATAGGTCCTATTACAAAATTAATTTTTGCAATATCTTATCTTATTGGTTTCACTTTTGTTGGTTCGGCATTAATGAAATTAAAGGAAGTTGGTAAATCGATGAGTGCTTCTGCCTCCCCTGATGGGGTTAAAGGGTCGATAGTTAAATTATTAATAGGTATATTATTAATTTATTTGCCTTCTACAATCAATGTTGGAGTTGCTACTTTTTGGGGGAGTTCTACGATTTTAAAATACGCTTCTGATAGTAGTGGTACTTTAGGTGAGGCTAAAGAAGGTGCGGTGGCATTGATGCAGATTATAGGGTACGTTTCATTTGTAAGAGGTTTGATTCTACTAAATCGTGCTTCGCAAAGCAATGCTCAACCTGGTACGGTAGGCAAAGGGATTTTACATTTAGTGGGCGGTATTTTGTCGATCAATATTGTTGGAACATTGAAAGTAGTGCAGAACACTTTTGGGTTGAATATATTATAAGTTAGGTAGTTGTATTTAATGAAATAATAATGTACAATATAGCTGGTTAATATTTTTTGTTATAAAGGTGGAGTATGAAACAAATAGCTAATAAATATAAAATTTTAGGGTTGTCTCTATTAAGTTTTTTAGTAGTCTCTAGTTATGGAGCAGACGATTTATCGACTATAGCTAGTACGTTGACGGGGCAATTTGAATCCTTTGGTAAGTTAATTACTGCTGTAGCCTATTTAGCTGGTTTTGGAATGGTGGTATCTGCTATTTTCAAGTTTAAGCAACATAAGGATAATCCACAGCAGGTACCAATGGGGACGCCTATCACTATTTTGTTGGTAGGGGTATCTTTGATATTTATGCCTTCGATTATTAAACCTGTTGGTTCTAGTATTTTTGGTGATAACCAGACTATGGGTGGTTTTACAGGAGAGGGCGTTTCTTCTGTCAGTGGTAGTAGTAGTAGTAATTAAACTACTGATTTTTATGATGCATGAATTGAAAATAGCCGCTGTTTCTGGAAGATGGCGGTTATTTATGATCAGAAAAAATGATCCGGCGTTCGAAAAATACCGTGATGCTATTTTTGAGCGTGATGATTATACTTGTCAGTTTTGTGGTTTTAAAAATAGAACAGCTCAGGAAGTTGCGAATATAGATGGTAATTATGCTAATAATAAACGTGATAATTTAGTTACTGCTTGTTGTTTTTGTTCGCAGTGTTTTTTTTTGGATGCAGTTGGTATTATTGATAATACTGCTGGTAAGTTAGTATATTTGCCGGAGATTTCTCAACAAGATTTGAATGGGTTATGTCATATTTTATTTTGTGCAATGAATGAACGTATGGTCAATTTTGGTGAGGCGAAAGATTTGTACTTAACGTTGCAAGAGAGGAGCAATATTGTAACAGAACATTTAGGACAAGGAATGGATGATCCTATGTCATTTGGTAAGCTTATGATTAATTTAAGTGATCAAATGACCACTGAAATGCAAAATAAAATTCTTCCTGCTCTGCGTTTGTTGCCTAATTATCAAGCATTTAGACATTTAGTTGGTGTATGGTCAAATGATGCTTTTAAGGGGTTTGGGGATGCTTCTTATGCTACTAAGGTAGGAATAAAAGATGTCAAATTGTTAGAAGAACATGAATTAATGGATGATTTAGATTAAAATGGCTAAGATTATTGATACTATTATTGATACTGTTGATGCGTTGATTGCTTGGATTTCTAATTCGTTAGGTCAAACTACGGCATCTTACTGTGAATTACAAACAGCGGACGACCCTAAGACTTTAGTTGCTAATGATGGTTCATTGATTACAATTTTGAAGGTTGATGGAGTTAAAGCATTAATTGGGAATAGTGAATTTGAGTATTTGCACGATGGTATACTAAAAACTTTTCAAAGTAGCTTAAGTCGTAGGGGGCATTCAATCCAGGTTTATTTTTCCTATAATAAAGATGACGTTAATGACGAAATTAGTAATATTTTTCAGCCTGCTCGTGAAACTGCGAAACGTCTTTCGTTATCTTTAAAGGATTTGTTTGATGAACGGATAAATTATCTCGCCGAATATTGTGCTCATGAAGAAGTGTATTTAGTGCTTTGGACTAAGCCTAATATACTTACTGCTGAACAGTTAAAACAGGTTAATAAAGATAAAGCCGAAGTCATTAAAAAAGATAAATTACCTCCTTTTTCAATTACGCAGAATTTAATGGCTGCTATCACTGATCTTCGCGATATTCATGATGCTTTTGTTAGAACCGTTAATAATGATTTGTTATCCTTAGGAATGGTTGTTGAGATCTTGGAAGTACATGATGCTTTAAAGGCAGTTCGTTATAGTGTTGATCCAGAATTTACAGATAGAGATTGGTCGCCCTTATTGCCTGGTGATAAAATTTCGGTGCGTGAACCTAAAAAAGATACTGCTACGGTAGCTGATATTATGTGGCCGTCTTTGGCTCATCAATTATTTCCGCGTGATGGAGAAAATTTAGATTTGCGTACAGCAAGAATTGGTGATCGCATTTATTCTTGTGTGTATATTGATTTATTTCCTAAAGATATCCATTTATTTAATGAGTTATTAGAACGTTTGTTGCCTATGGAAATTCCGTGGCGTATTTCTTTTTTAGTAGATGGTGATGGTTTAGAGTCGTTACGTCTCAAGAGTATGGTGAGCTCAATTTTGAGTTGGACTTCTTCACAAAACAGATTGATTAATGATGCGGTAGACCTGTTAAAATATATAAATTTGCATGGCGATGATTCGGTAGTGAAGTTAAGAGTTGCGGCTTGTACTTGGGCAGCTTCGGATGATTTAAGAACGTTGCGTACTCGTGCTTCTCAATTAGCCAAATCATTAGAAGGTTGGGGGTCTTGTGATATTTCAGAGATTTCTGGAGATGCTTTTGGTGGAGTTATTTCTACGGCAATGGGGGTATCTAGTAATAGTTATGCGCCAGCTACGGTAGCTCCGTTATCTAGTGTTTTGTATATGTTGCCTTTCTTTAGGCCTTCTTCTCCTTGGAATAAAGGTGCGATTTTGTTTCGTTCGCCAGACGGCAAACCTTGGCCTTATCAACCGGGTTCTTCTCAACAAACTACGTGGATTGATTTGATATATGCTCGTCCAGGTTCGGGTAAATCTGTTTTATCTAATTCAATTAATTTAGCTTTATGTTTGGCGCACGGTATTAAGCGTTTACCTAGAATAGCGATTATTGATATTGGTCCATCAAGTAGTGGCTTGATTTCTTTATTACGTGAATCTTTACCGGAAAATCAGCGCTATCAGGTAGCTTATCATCGTATGAGAATGTTAGCTGATTATTCTATCAATCCTTTTGATACTCAACTTGGTTGTCGTTATCCTACACCTCAAGAACGTGGTTTTTTAACTAATTTCATCAGTTTATTAGTGACGCCTGTTGGGGTTGATCAGCCGTATGATGGTATTACTGATATGGTAGGGTTAGTGGTGGATGAGTTATATAAAAATGCAGCTGATGATGGTAATCCTAATATTTTTACTAATGGTATTGAAATTCGAGTAGATCAGGCTTTAGAACAGATTAATTTTGTAGGGGATGCACGAACTACTTGGTGGGAAGTAACTGATGTTTTATTTAATAACGGTTTTGTACATGAAGCTATTTTAGCTCAAAAATATGCAATGCCTCTTTTAGCTGAAGCTGCTTCAATTTGTAGATCCCCAGCAGTTGAAGATTTATATGGTAAGATTACTGTACCTACGGGAGAATCGTTAATTAATGCATTTTCCAGGATGATTTCGGCTGCAGTGCGTGAATATCCGGTATTGTCCCAACCTACTCAATTTGATTTAGGGGAAGCGCGTATTGTTTCTTTAGATTTAGATGAGGTCGCTAAGAGTGGAGGTGATGCTGCTAATCGTCAAACCGCAGTTATGTATATGTTGGCACGTTATGTTTTAGTTAAAGATTATTATTTAACGGAAGCTAGTTTGGTAGATGTTCCTGATGCTTATCGGATTTATCACGAGCATCGAATAGCGGATATTAAGGAAGATCAAAAAAGAATCATTTATGATGAATTTCATCGTACGGCTAACACGAGAGCTGTGCGTGACCAGGTAATTGTTGATATGCGTGAAGGTCGTAAATGGAAAGTGCAAGTTGCATTAATATCACAGTCAATTGATGATTTTGATCCGGTAATGGTAGAATTTGCTACTTCGATTTTTATTATGGATGCTGGTCCAGAGCAAAGTATACGTAAAACTTCTAAAATTTTTGGTTTGTCAGAAACAGCTCAATTAGCTTTAAAACAAAATGTTCATGGACCAAGAGAGGGAGGAGCTACCTTTTTGGCTCAGTTTGCAACGAAGGAAGGTAATAATATTCAGCTTTTGACGTCGACATTAGGACCTGTAGAGTTGTGGGCTTTTAATACAACTGCTGAAGATGCTAATGTACGTAATCAGTTATATGCTAAGATTGGTCCAGCGGAGACTCGTAGAGTATTAGCTAATTTATTTCCTTCAGGAACTGTAACTAAGTATTTAGAAAATGCTTTAGTTAATCTTAAAGAGAAAGGAGGAATAATTGATCATGAAGTTAAGCAGGGGATGATTAGTCAGTTGATAGACAAAATATTACGAAGGTATGATAAAGATCGTAATTTAAAAAGTTTAGATTGATTGAAAGATAATTACTTTTTTGTGAAAAATATATGTAATTGTGGACATAATATATTGGTAAAAACAGTAAATTATGTTAGACTGTTTTTCGCGATTGATTATGGCTGATGAAAATAAAAGGTGATTATGCTTAATTTAACAAAAATGAAACTTTATCTGAAGAGAATATTAGTTATTTTGATAATTTTGTTAATTTTGAGCATTATTGTAATCGAATTGGGCATTTTCTTATTTTTTGATGAAAGTAAGGTAAAAGGTCTGATAAGTTCTTGTTTTAAAAAAGAGTTCGATAGGGAAGTTATTATTAATGGAAATATTAAGTTGAAATTATTTCCTTATTTAACTTTGGACATTAATGGTTTATCAGTTGCTGAGCATAAACAAGAATTTTTGCAGAGTGTTTTTGTTGGTGAAGTAAAAATTAAAGTTTGTTTGCTTCCGTGTTTATGGAATAAATTAGAAATCAAAGAGGTAATTTGTAAAAATCTTGATCTTAATATTAAGGGAAAGTTATTAGCAGATAAGCCAGTGACTTTAGAGTTGAAACAGGATGCACTTGCTTTAAACAGGCAGAAAGACAAAAAACGTAAATTTAAAATTGATCGTGTAGATTGTAAACATTTGAATATTCGTTACGATGATTTGCAGGGTAGGAAGTGGTTTGTAAATAATTTAAATATAAATTTAGTTGATGTTAACATTTTGAATAATCCGAGTTTAAACTTGAAAATTTTACAGTTTTTAGGTAATAAAGGGGAAATAGCATTGGATTGTTTGTCTTGTAATGAATGTGTATTATTTAGTAATTTGAATATTTTATGGAAGAATAATGGAAAGAAAAAGTTTATTTTAGAAGAATTCTCGGGTAATTTTGGAGATTATGGCTTATTTAAAGGTTATGGTACTATAGATGACACGGTTAAAGCTAAATTGTTTTTTGATAATGTTAATATTCACGATATAAAAAAATATAATTTTGATTGGAAAGTTGCTGGTATTTTGAATGGCAATGTGGAATATACTGCATCTTTATCTCAAATTGATAATGCTCAAGTTGTTGGTAATATAAAAATTACAGATGTAGTTTTTGGGGATTTTAGTTTAGAAAGGGAGGTATTTAAGGTTTTAACTCCAGTGTTACCTTTATCTACTACAGTTGGAATAGTTGATAGTAATACTATAATTAATTCATTAGTATGTGATTTTCGAGTATCAAAAAATAGAGAATTAGAGATAAAAAAATTATCTTTTCAAGGTCTTAAGTTAAATGGTAATGGAATGGGAGTGATTGATTTAAGTAAATTGCATGGAATTTTGCAACTTAATCTTTCTTTGCAAAAAATTCCCGGTGTCATGATTCCTTTAGTTTTATCTGGAGATTTGAATAAATTGCGAATTAAGGTGAATTTAAAAGATTTTAAATTCAGTGAGTTATTAAAATTTGGAATTAAATGATGCAAACTTCTATTTTAGAAAAATTAAAAACATTACAAGTTCGTTATTATTCATTGGCAGACCAACTAAGTGATGAAGTGGTTATTAGGGATATGAATTTGTTTAAAGAGCTCTCGAAAGAGTATGCTTCTTTACGTGAAATAGTTGAAGTTTTTCAGCTATATCAAAATAATAGTCAGTCGTTAGAAACGGTAAAACAGTTGCTTAGTGATCAAGAATGGAAGGAAATGGCTGAAGAAGAAATGGAAGTTCTTGTTCAAAAAGATAAAGAATTAGTTGAACAGTTAAAATTATTACTTTTACCCAAAGAAGAGGAGGATAGGTGTAACGTTTTTTTAGAAATTAGAGCTGGTGCTGGTGGAGATGAAGCTGCTATTTTTGCCGGTGATTTGTTCAGAATGTATATGCGTTTCGTAGAGAATTTAGGTTGGAATTTTGAAATTATCAATAAAAATGATGGTGAG
Organism: Gammaproteobacteria bacterium; assembly: GCA_045580225.1. Lineage (GTDB taxonomy): Bacteria > Pseudomonadota > Gammaproteobacteria > UBA9339 > UBA9339 > CAUUCF01. The sequence continues at coordinate 17,786 of JAZNNJ010000019.1, forward strand.
CATGGTGGGTATAGAGAAATTATCACTAGGATTGTTGGAAAAGGAGTATATGCTAAATTAAAATTTGAATCTGGAGTGCATAGAGTACAACGGGTACCAGAAACGGAAGCTCAGGGCCGTGTTCATACTTCTACTTGTACTGTAGCTGTTATTCCAGAGGCTGAAGAAATTGAAAGTATTGAAATAAATCCTAATGATTTAAAAGTTGATACTTTTCGTAGTTCTGGTGCAGGTGGTCAACATGTTAATAAAACTGATTCGGCTATCCGTATTACTCATATACCGTCGGGAATAGTAATAGAGTGTCAGGATGAGAGATCGCAACACAAAAATAGGGCTAGAGCATTATCGTTATTAAAGGCGAAATTGTTGACTATCGAACGTGAAAAACAAAAAAGTCAGGAAGCGGCTACTCGTAAAAGTTTAGTTGGAACGGGGGATCGTTCGGAACGAATACGTACTTATAATTTTCCTCAGGGACGATTAACTGATCATCGTATTAATTTAACTTTATATCAGTTAAATAGTATTATGGAAGGTAATTTAGATGCGGTTATTAACCCATTGATACAGGAGTATAATGCTGACCGTTTAATGCATTTTATGGGCAATACAGATGCATATTCTTGATTGGAGTTTGCAGATTACTGTATTTTTTGTTCTTTTGACGTTTTTGGCTTTTTTATTTGGTTTTTATTTATATAAGATTTATAACGGCTCTTTTTATTCGTGGTTTACTCGTATAGAGCATTGGTTAAGTGGAAATAAATTGGGTGTTATTAATCCTAGTTTTGGGTATTTGTTTTTACAGTGGTTGACATTTATTGCTGTTAACATAGTTATTTTATTTTTAGTTCAGATCTTTCAGGGATATTTACCTTTTAATCCTGAAAAATGTTTTGCTGTTAGATGGGATCAAGCATTATTGAATGCTGTATCTGGGGTGTCTAATACCGGTTGGTTTGTTCATAGTCGAGATAATGGTGCATTCAGTTATTTTACTCACATTGTTTTTAGTGCTCAAGCTTTTATTTCTGCAGCATTTAGTTTATCTGTAGCTGTATATTTAATTAATAGTTTACATTGTTCTTTTTCCGGTCAAATAAAAAGTATATGGATATATTTTTGGCGTTCATTATTGTTGTTATTTTTACCTTTAGCGATTCTTTTGGCCGTACTAAATTTATGGCAGGGAGTTCCAAATAATTATCGTGTACCACTACAAGTTGTTAATTTGGAAAGTAAACCAATAACTATTCCCCAAGGGCCTATTGCTACTCATGTAGGTATTAAGTACATTAGTGGTAATGGAGGTGGGTGGTTTAGTTCTAATTCTCTTCATCCTTTTGAAAATCCAACAGCATTTACGGATTATTTAAATTGTTTAAGTCAATTGGTAATTTCGGCAGCTTTACCATTTTATTTTGGATTATGTTTTAAGAAAAAAAAGATCGGATGGTTGTTGTTTGGTGCAATGTTAACTTTGTATTGTTTAGGTTTAATATTATTTTATTTCGAAATAAAAGGGAATGTAAGCTTGCAGCAGATTGGTATTTTGAATGGTGAAAATTTGATGGGGCGAGAGGTTCGTTTTGGAACTTTATCAACAGCTATAACTACTTACAGTGCTGTTGTTAGCGCTTCTGGTTCACCTAACGGATTAATTAATTTTTTTTCACCACTTGGAGGAATGATTTTTATAACGAATTTAGCTTTAGGTGAAGTGGTATTTGGTAGTGCAGGTACGGGCTTCATTAATTTATTATTTTTTTTAATATTTGCAATTTTTTTAATTGGTCAAATGGTAGGTAGATCTATAAATATTTTTGGGAAAAAAATTGATATTAAAGATTTGAAGTGGTTAATGGTATTTTTGTATGTTCCTTCTTTTTTAATCTTAATTTTATCTTCAATGGAGGTTATTTTTACGACAAAAGTAATTTCTACACACCGATTATCATCTATCTTATACTACTGGCTTTCTTTATTTTTAAATAATGGTTCTTTTTTACACGATATAAATTTTTCTAATCCGATTTTTAATTGTTTTAGTGCTGCATGTTGTATGTTAGGGTATGGTTTAACTATTATTGTCGCTTTATATTTTGCGGTATCTTTTCAACGTAAACCGTGTGTTTCTCAAGTTATTCATTTTTCTTTGAATAGTTTTACTTTTTTATTTTTTTTGGTAGCAGTAGTATTGATTATAGGTGGTTTAACTTATTTTCCGGCATTGGTTTGCGGTCCAATTTTTGAGATATTAAAATTAGGTGCGTAGTGTCATGATAACAGGTATTACCTCGTTTTGGAATTTAAAGGTATTGTTCCTGATTTTATTGCAAACTTTAAGAAAAACTAATCCATTTTACTTATGGCATAATCCTATTATTTTTATAGTGGAGGTTTGTGCGATTATAACTACGATTTTTGCTTTTAAACAAAGTGGTGACCGTTTAGAATTTTGGTTTAATTTTAGTATAAGTTTTTGGATTTGGGTTACAGTATTATTGTCTAATTTAATCGAAAGTTTAGCGGAGATTAAAAGTAAGATTCAAGCTGAAAAATTAAAACAAAATCGCCATAATTTAATGGCTTATTTAGTTACTCGAGATGGCAGGATCAAGGAAATTTCGGCTTTGCTTTTAAAAACTGGGGATATTGTTATAGTTAATGAGGGGATGATTATTCCTTCAGATGGAAATATTGTAGAAGGTGCGGCACTGATAGATGAGTCAGTTATTACTGGAGAGTCTGCTCCAGTAGTTCGTGAAGTAGGTAAAGAAAAAGTTAAAGTTATGGGTGGTACTAGGGTTATTAATGGTGAAGTTAGGATAGAGATAAGGGCCGATGCTGGGGCAACTTTTGTTGATCGAATGATTTATTGTATTGAAAATACTAAACGTAACTTAACTAGTAACGAAAAAATGTTAGAAATTTTTTTAATTAGTTCTTCTATCGTATTTTTTGCAGTGATTTTTAATTTTGCTGTCTTTAGTAAGGGTTTAAATTATCATTTCTCTTTTATTACTTTATTTGCTTTATTTGTATGTTTATTACCAACTACTGTAGGTGGATTGTTACCTGTGGTTTCTATCGTGGGAATGGAACGATTATTACGAAGTCGGATCGTAGCCATGTCGTTCTGTGAGCCAAGGAGTTGTTA
>JAZNNJ010000020.1:0-29748 GCA_045580225.1 Gammaproteobacteria bacterium
TTTTTATTTTATCAAATATTTTTATGAAGATAAAAATATTTTGAATAGCATAGACTCTTTGTTTAAAAAAAATTATTTTTATCGTAAAATATACTAAATTTATAAATTTTAGTATGAAAACTTATTTGTTTTATGATTTAGAAACTAGTGGCTTGAATATTGCTTTTGATCAAATTTTGCAATTTGCTGCTATTAGAACTGATGAAAATTTTCAAGAAATAGAACGAATGGAGTATTTTTTCCGTTTTCGTCCAGATGTTTTGCCATCACCTAATGCATTATTGGTTAATAAAATTCCTTGGAGGTTTATTGAAACAGGATTATTAGAGTATGAAGGAGTTTTAAAAATTTTTGAAGCTATTAATCAACCACAAACAATATCGATAGGTTATAATAATTTGAATTTTGATGATGAATTTTTAAGGTTTACTTTTTATCGTAATTTGTTGGATCCTTATCAACACCAGTATGCTAATCAATGTTATCGAATGGACCTTTTCCCAATGGTATTATTTTATTATTTATATTATCCAGATAAACTAACTTGGTGTAATGATAAACCTTTAAAATTAGAAAATTTAGTAATAGCTAATCAATTAAATATTTCTAGGTCGGCTCATGATGCTCTTGGTGATGTTGAAGCTACTTTACTTTTGGCAAAAAAATTAAAAGAAGATTATGAGTGTTGGCAATACTTAGAAAGTAATTTTGATAAAGTTAGAGAAGAAAATAGAATTTTACGTCGATTTTCAATATCTAAACCAACAGGATGGTTGATTAACAGCAATTTCGGATATCAGAGTTCTTTTATGAAACCAGCTTATTGTTTAGGTAGGCATTATCATTATAAAAATCAAACTATTTGGTTACCATTAGATATAGAATTAGAGAAACAAATTCCTTTTGAACATAGTTATCCTATTCATAAAAAATTTGGGGAACCTCCTTTTTGGTTACCATTAATTGATAAGTATGGTAGTATTGCTGATGTGGTAACAAATAATTTACTTTGGATAAAAGAACACAATGATTGGTTATGTGAAGTAAAAAATTATTATTTAGATTTAAAATATCCGGTAATTTCAGATTTATTGGTTGAAGCGTCGCTGTATCAAGATGGTCTTTGGAATGGTTTTGAAAAAAAGGCAATTAGTCTATTTCATCATGCCACTAATTTTGATGAAAAACTTGCCATTTTGAATAATGCTCCCGAACGAATTAAAACTTTGGGTATGCATCTTTTATATCGCAATTATCCAGAGTTATTAGATACCAATAGTCAACAGCGGTGTTTCGATTATTTTCAACAAATTTGGTACTCTGAAAAGATAAGAACTAATTACCGTAACCAAAACTACTATACGCCCAACAGTTGGCAACAAGAATTTGACAAATTATCTGACGTAGATAAAAAAACACTGCAAAATTTAAAATTATGGATTGATAAACAAAAGAAACAATATAAACAAAAAAGATAGAATCAAATTCTACCTTTTTTGAGCAATTCTGCATGATAATACTAACTAAGCAGCAACCGTTTTATTTGTCTCTATATTCACAAATAACTTGCCCTGTAACCCTTTACGAACGAAACGAACAATACCGTCTTTAAGGGCAAATAAAGTATCATCTTTGCCAATACCTACGTTTAATCCTGGTTTACACTTCGTACCTCTTTGACGAATAATAATGTTACCCGCCTTAACAACTTCTCCTCCGAACTTCTTCACTCCTAAACGCTTAGAATTAGAATCTCGACCATTACGAGTACTTCCACCTGCTTTCTTATGTGCCATACTTTTAACCCTACAATTTTATTCTACTTCTACTGTATTAATTTTTACCATTGTGTACAATTGACGGTGACCTTGTTTACGCATATAGTGCTTACGTCTTCGAAACTTAATGATCGTAATTTTATCTCCTTTAACCTGATCAACTACTTCACCATTAACTTTTGCATCATCTAACAATGGAGTGCCAATTCTGATACGCTCTCCATCTGCCACCAGTAACACTTTATCAAAAACAATAGTGGAACCTACTTCTTGCTCAATTTTTTCAATTTGCACTATTTCTCCAGGTGCTACTTTATACTGTTTTCCACCAGTTTCGATTATTGCATACATCAACCAACCCTCTATTTATTAAAACAAAATAACTTCCTAAAAATTCCGGATGAAATATTACGCAAACTTTTTTGAAACGTCAAGATCTAGTGCAATATTTTATCAAATAGGTGAATGATGATCGGTAATTTTTCCCAATTTTCGGTAAAAATGGTAGCGTTTTCTTGCCGCATGTTTGTTAATTTCTCCAACAAAATCAATAATATTATGAAAATTTTTCCAAGAAAAATTTTCATCCGGTAAGTCGTAAGCTAGATTTACAAAATGATCTCTAGTATCATTAATTTCAATTTGATAATTACAAGTTAAAATTACCGGTGTATTTTTATGATTAGTTTCATTTATTAGTTTGTGTGGAACAAAACTGATATCTTTAAAAGTCCACAAATATTGATTAAACTCCTGCATTTCATTTAAACTATTTGTATTTACCAAAATTTTTTTATCGTGATGATACAGATCTTCAATTAATGAAGCTACCTTTGCGTGCAGTAGCTTCATTGATAAATTAGGGAAAATATAAAAATCAATTTTTATACTACTCACCTATTTTTCTCCGCCAGCATTCCATATGGGGATTAAACAACCAACAGATAGAACAGATGCTGCTATTAGCAGATAAAAACCCATATTCCAACCGTAATGATGAACTACACTGCCTAATAGTAGATTCGCGCCGGTGGTGCCTATCATGTATCCGAATAATCCCGTTAAACCAGTTGCTGTTCCCACAGCTTTTTTATCTACTACATCTACAGCTTGCATTCCTATGAATACTACCGGTCCATATATTAGAAAGCCAATAGCTGCTAATAAAATGTCATCAATAAAAATATTTCCTGGAGGGTTTAACCAGTAACCTAGTACTGCGAAAGTTACTAGAATCATGGATACAACAATTACAGGTACTCGACGACTTTTAAAGTAGCGACTGCTTAAATATCCGCATAACAAGATGCTAAAAATACCAGAAAATTCAAATATAAAATAAGCCAAACCTTGGCCTTTAAAGTCAAATCCTTTGACTTGTTGAAGATATAACGGTGCCCAATTTAATACTCCATAACGGACAAAGTAAACAAAAATGTTAGCAAGGGCTAAAAACCAGACAGCCCGGTTTTTTAAAATATGTTTCACAAAAATCTCTTTGCTACTTAATTCTTTTTCTATTGTGAGAATAGATGGCGAATGATTTGATATTTTACCGCCATGGTATTCTTCTATTGGCGGTAAACCTAGAGATTGTGGGGTATCTCGTACCCAGAAAATAACCAATAAAACAGTCGCAGATACAATTATAGCTGGCAGAGTAAATAAACCTTTCCAAGTGCCAAACCATAACATACCCAAAGTTGCTAATGGTCCAACTAAGCTTCCCCCAATGTTGTGCGATAAATTCCAAACTGTCATGGTAAGACTTCTTTCTTTTACAGTATACCAATGCGCTAAAACCCTTACGCAAGGAGGATAAGTCATTCCTTGAAACCAACCGATCAAAATCATTAAGAAAATTAAAATAGCTAAATTGCCATATGCCCAGGAAGTACATCCTAAAACGTAAGCAATCAATGTAGGAACCAGTAATCCTAAGGCTAAAAAATATCTCGGATTACTTCTGTCAGACAAATTTCCCATTATAAATTTACTAATTCCATATGCTAAAGAAATAGCAGTCATTAATAAGCCGAGTTGGGTTTCGTTATAAATTCCTTCTTTTATTAAGTGAGGAATAGCCATAGAAATGTTATTTCTTACTAAATAAGCCGCTCCATATCCTATGAAAATGCCAAGAAAAATCCTTATTCTTTGTTTTCTGTATTCTCTATCTATCTGGTTTGATGGTAAAGGGTCGATAGGGGCAGGTGGAGCAAATATAGTAATGATTTTATCAATTATATTCATATGAAAATCCTATACTTAAATTTTAACAACGAAATTATACATTTTTATGCCATAAAAAGCAATTTGAAATTTTAGATGAAAAATAGTTGCAATGCGAGATTAGCAACATAAAAACATGAAAATTATCTGGTGAGTTAGTGTGTAATTGAAATAATTTCTAGCGCTCGAAATTAATGTGATTGTATCGAAAAAACTTGCTATTTGAAATGGTTAGTGATATCCTGGCTGTTCTGTTTTGAATAGGCATGAAAGCTTGGGGTGTAGCATGAAAAAATATATCATTAGCGGGGCGTTATTAGTTATTGCTTTAGGATGGGGTATGCTTTTTATAACTGAGCGTTTTAATAATTTTTCTTATGCTGGTACTTTGGAATATAACAAGACTATTGTGGCGTCCAAAGTAGCTAACGATTTAATATACAATCCATTAAACGAAGGGGATTTCGTAAAAGAAGGTCAGGTGATTGCTAAAATTAACGATGATATTTATCGGGTAAATGCTAAACAGTTAAATGCGGATTATGAACGTTATTTGGAATTATATAGACAGAAAGCTGTTCCCAAAGCGGATTTAGATAGTATTGAAAGACAAAAGTTAGAAAATGACTTAAAATTAGAATGGTGTGAAGTGAAAGCTCCGATTTCTGGAATGGTTTTAACTGTTTATCGTGAATTAGGTGATTATATTGGTCAAGGTTCTGCTTTAGTTTCCATTGCTGATCCTTACAAGATATGGGCATATTTTTATTTGCCTTACGATAAGATTCATAAATTGCGTCCTGGTGATGTGGTATGGGGAAGTTTGCAGGAAGTTCCTAATAGAAAATTTAGAGGAAAAATTCTTAAAATAAATGAAGAAGCTGAGTTTACTCCAAAGAATGTTCAGACTCGAGCAGAACGCACGAGGTTGGTGTATGGAGTCAAAGTACAATTTGAGAATGAGGACTTAGCTTTGAAAGCAGGAATGACGATGGAGGCAGATTTTGAGTAAAGGAGCTTCTTTAGGAATTTCTTTAGAGGTTTGTGAGGTATTTAAAAGTTTTAATAAGGGAGTTGTTAAAGCTTTAAATGATGTTAGCCTTTCTTTTTCTCCTGGGGTTTTGCATGGAATTATTGGACCTGCGGGAGCGGGAAAGACGACTTTATTAAGGTTATTGCTTACTCTTTTGAAACTTGATTCGGGGAAGATTTTATATTTTAGTGATGGTAAGGAGGTTGTCTTCGGAGATATCATGCCTTACGTTGCTTATATGCCAGAACGACAAAGTCTATATAAGGATTTATCAGTTAAAGAACATTTAGATTTTTTTGCAAGTATGTATGGTTTGAGTAAGGAGGCCTACAAGCAAAAATCTGCGGAACTACTGAGCATGACTCGTTTAGATAAGTTTTTAGATCGTCCTGCTGGTAAATTATCCGGTGGCATGTATAAAAAATTGGGTTTAATGTGTGCAATGCTAAGAAATCCTAAGATGATCTTATTAGATGAGCCTACTAATGGAGTTGATCCGATTAGTCGTCGTGAATTTTGGGATATTCTAAATCAAGCTACTAAACAACATATCACTGTTATTATGACTACTGCTTACATGGATGAAGCTGAGCGTTGTCAAGTGGTTCATCTTATGGAGGATGGGAAAGTTTTAGAAGAAGGCGAACCTCTAATGTTATTACAGAAGGAGAAGGTTAATAACTTTGATGAATTTTTTATTCGACAAAATAGCCATGATAAAGACAATTAATGCAGTAGAAGTTGAACATTTAAATGTAGTTTTCGGAGATTTTTATGCAGTAAAAAATGTTAGTTTTACTGTAAAATCGGGGGAAATATTCGGTTTTTTAGGTGCTAATGGTGCTGGGAAGACTACAACTATTAGGGTGTTGTGTGGATTGTTAATACCTTCTTCTGGTAGGGTTGTAGTTGATCAGCAACAGGTAGTTTCTGGGAAAGAAAATTTAGTTAAACAAAAAGTTGGTTATATGTCCCAAAAATTTACTTTGTATGATAATTTAACTATTGAAGAAAATATGGAGTTTGCGGCGGCATTGCGTCAGATTTCTAATAGTGATCTTAAGTATCGCAAGAAAGAATTATTGGATTTTATTGGGTTTAACCAGAAACCTAGTACCTTAGTTAGTGAACTGCCAGGAGGAATAAAGCAGGAAATTGCGTTGGTAGTATCGATCTTACATAATCCTAAGATTGTTTTTTTAGACGAGCCTACTGCTGGGGTAGCACCAGTTTCAAGATCGCGTTTTTGGGCATTAATCAACCGTTTGGCTGATGAAGGTAAAACTATTTTCGTAACTACTCATTATATGGATGAAGCTGAAAATTGTAATCGGATTGCTCTGATGCGTTCCGGTGAGTTAATAGCTTTAGATTCTCCGGCTGAATTAAAACGTTCTACTTTTTCTGAGCAAATTTATTTGGTGACTCCTTTATCAGCAGAGGCACGTGAAATTTTATTACAACAAATTGGTGAAATAAGCGAGAGTTGTGAAGCATATGGACATCACTTTCATGTAATTTTCAAATCAGGTGTAGATGTAGAAAAAGTAATACGGTTATGGGATAAGATTATTAAAGTTATGCCAGTTGATCCTTCTTTGGAAGATGTTTTTGTTAAATTAGTGGAGGGTGATCGATGAATTTTTTTTGTTGGCAACGTTTAGTGTCTGTTGTTAAAAAAGAAATTATGCATATCATGCGTGATCCTTTTGTGTTATTGATGTCAGTAGTTATGCCATTTTTGATAGTGGTTATTTTGGGTGGATCTATTGAGTTTAATTTGGATAAGATTTCACTAACAGTGGTTAATTTCGATCAGAAAGAAGAGTCTCGTTCTTTAATTAGTGCTTTTAATAGTTCTAATTATTTTCGTGTTTATAACACTGTTTCTCCAATGGTTGCTTTTGATGAAATTGTTAAAGAAAAAGCTAAAGCTGCTTTAATTATTCCTCCTAATTTTAGCCTTAATTTTGTAAAAAATATTGAAGGTTTGGATGCTAGAGTGCAGATTTTATTGGATGGAGCTGATAATTCTGCTATATCTTCAATATCTAATTATTTAGGAATTATACAAACTGATTCAGTTTCTAAATGTATGGGTTATCAGTTAGAAACTACTAGTCCAGTGCAGATTACTGAACGTTTTTTATTTAACCCGGAATTAAATTCTAAATGGTTTGCTATTCCTGGACTTTCTGCGGTAATTATTGCATTAATTGCTACGTTGCTAACTACTTTGACTATTTGTCGTGAATGGGAAGCTGGTTCCATGGAGTTATTGATATCTACTCCAGTGAAATCTAGTGAATTAATGTTAGGTAAAATTGTTCCTTATTCAGTATTAAGTAGCATTGGTTTTATGATTGTTTTACTGGTAGCCAGATTAGTTTTTAAAGTTCCAATGAAAGGTAGTTATTTGACTTTATTTATTGCAACTTTTTTATTTATCGTGAATTATTTGGGAGTGGGTTTATTTGTTTCCGTTACTACAAAAGAACAACGAATTGCTGTTCAGAAGGCAATGACAATCGGCTTATTACCAAATACAATGTTATCGGGATTCGTTTTTCCAGTGCAGTTTATGCCTACAGTTTTGCAATGGTTAACGATGTGTTTTCCTGCACGTTGGTATATTGACGTTTCGAGAAGTATTTTTTTACGTGGCGCAGGAATTAGTGATCTTTGGGGATCTTTAGCTATTCTTAGTTTACAAGGAATATTTATGATTTTTTTATCTATTATTAATTTTCATCGGAGTTTAGAATGATTTTAAGAGGTTTTTTGAAAAAAGAATTGATCGAATCTTTTCGTAATCCGGTCTTGGTTTTTGCTTTGTTGTTTATGCCTTTAGTGCAGGCATTGTTGACGAGTTATACTATTTCGAATGAAGCAAAAAATTTGAAAATATCATTATTAGCTAAACCTAATGATTTTTTAATGCAGCGTATTTACAATCGAGCGATTGCAAGTAGTTATTTTGTTCCTGTTGAAATTGGGTGCGATGTTGATCCAGTTAAATTTATAAAAGATGGACATGCTGATGCTGTATTAGTTGCTCCAAAAGGTGGTTTATCTCGTAATATTTATCGTCAAGAAAACAGTGATTTTCAATTGTTGATGGATGCTTCTAACGTTATTATTGGTCAATCTTTAAGCGGTTATATAAAAGGGATAACTCAAAAAGTGATGCTTGAAGAATTTGGAGGTAAGTTTACTTCGGGAAATAATCCTAGTATCAAATTTGATGCTCGTATTTTATTTAATCCGGAGATGAATACCAGATTTTATATTGTTCCTGCTATTATGTCGATGGTAGTTATGATGACAGTGGTTAGTATTATTTGTACTTCTTTTTCTAAGGAGAAAGAGTCTGGCACCATGGAAACTTTAATTGCGGCACCTATTAAAAAGAGGCATATTGTGATCGGTAAAATAGTTCCTGCGATAATGATTGCTTTTTTAAATTTTTTCTCTATTTGGGCAATAGGGGTATTCTTATTCCATTTGCCATTTCGAGGAGAATTTTGGATGCTGATTACTTCTTTTTTGGTATTTGCGATTTCTATTTCAATGTTAGGGGTTTACTTGTCTACTTTTTGTCGAGATCAACAGCAGGCAATGCTAGCTTTAATGATGTGTTTATTTATTTTTATGATGCTTTCAGGTATGATGTGTCCTATCGAAAATATGCCTGTTGTTCTTAAAATTTTTGCAAATATCAATCCATTATCTCATTTTATATTTTTGTCTAGAAATATTATTTTAAAAGGGTGTAATTGTGCCTATTTGGTGCGTCATTTATTACCGATAATTATTTTTGGCTTTTTTATTGGCAGTTTAGGGGTGTATCGATTGAAGCAGACGTTGTAAGTTTAAATTGTAGACAAGCTTTTTGCTTTTTGTATAATCATGATGATTTGTTTTAGAGGTTAAGAGAGCAGTGGAAATAATCCAACTAAGTGGAGTTAATCATAAACGTGGAAGTTGTCAAATTTTAAAAGATATTAATTTAAGTATTTACAATGGAGAGTTCTTGACTCTTTTGGGGCCATCTGGTTGTGGAAAAACTACTTTGTTACGTTTAATTGCTGGGTTAGATAATCCTGATACTGGCTCAATTATAATCAATAGTTATAATGTAACTAATTTGCCGCCAGAGCAGCGTCAGGTTAACATGATTTTCCAGAATTATGCACTTTTCCCTCATTTGAATGTTTATGATAATGTAGCTTTTGGATTAAGAGTAAAAAAAACACCTGAAAATGTCATTCGTAAAAAAGTTACTGATATTTTAAATACAGTTAAACTTTCTCACTTAGCACATCGTTATCCGCATAGTTTAAGTGGTGGTCAGCAACAAAGAGTAGCAATTGCTAGGGCTGTGGTTAATGAACCTTTAGTTTTATTATTAGATGAGCCATTAAGTGCTTTAGATTATAAATTACGTAAAGTAATGCAAATAGAATTAAAGCAATTACAGCGTCGTTTAGGAATTACGTTTATTTTTGTAACTCATGACCAGGAAGAAGCTTTGTCCATGTCAGATAGGGTTGCAGTAATGAACGATGGGGTGATTGAGCAAATTGGTACTCCTAAAGATGTTTATGAGGAACCGAACTCTCTTTATGTAGCAAAATTTATTGGAGAAGTTAATATTTTTAATGGTGAGATTAAACAGAATGAAGGTGATTATTTAGTTACTGAAATTGAAGGGCGTTTGTATACTTTAAAAAACCGTAAAAAATTATCTAGTGGGTCTAAGATTTCAGTGATTATTAGGCCAGAAGATATTGATGTATGGGGAGACAATGAAGTTCTTGATGAAGAAAAAGGGGGAATGTTTTCTGGAATAGTGGAACAGGTGATTTATAAAGGTTCTACAGTTGATTTGATTGTAAAATTAATGGGTGGACAACGTGTTTTAGCTACTGAATTTTTTAATGAAGATGATGAAAAATTAGACTACCATGTAGGTGAAAAAGTATGGTTGTCTTGGGTTTCTGGTTGGGAAGTAATTTTGCCATATGAATAACCGTAATAAGATTTTTAAATTTACTGTAGTAAGTATTAGTTGGTTATGGTTTCTATTTTTTTCATTGTTTCCTTTAGTTTTAATTTTACTGGTTAGTTTTTTTAAAAATGTTCCAGGTGAAATATTTTCATTTCAGTTTAGTTTGGGTAATTATCGAGAATTATTGAATATACTTTATTTTAAGATATTTCTTCGTTCTTTTATGTTAGCTGCGTTTTGTACATTAGTATGTTTGATTATTGCGTATCCATTTGCTTATATTTTATCTAAGATTAATAAAAGATGGCGTCATTTTTTGTTATTATTAGTGATCATTCCATTTTGGACAAGCTCTTTGGTTAGAACATATGCCATTATGGCAATCTTAAAAACTAAAGGTTTATTAAATTCATTGTTATTAGGTTTAGGGATAATTTCTCATCCTTTACAGTTATTATATAGTAATTTCGCTGTAATATTTGGTTGTGTTTATGATTTATTACCGTATATGATTTTGCCCTTATTTATAAGTTTAAATAACTTGGACTGTAATTTATTGGAAGCAGCTCGAGATTTAGGAGCGAAGAAGGTTACTATTTTCTTTAAAATTATTTTGCCTCTAACTAAGCCGGGCATATTATCCGGATCGTTGTTAGTTTTTTTGCCTGCAATGACAATGTTTTATATTCCTGTATTGTTGGGTGGGGCTAAAAATTTTTTATTAGGAAATTTAATCGAGTATCAGTTTTTAACCGCAAATAATTGGCCTTTAGGTGGAACGATTAGTAGTTTATTAACATTGATAATGTTTATGATTATTTTTCTATATTGGTTGGTTACTAGATCTCATAAGGGTGATAAATAAATGAATAGGGCGAATCGTATTTTTTATTTGTTTTTAGTTTATTTATTTTTGTATCTGCCCATTTGTTTGATTATTATCTTTTCTTTTAATGATTCGCAGCACGCATTGAATTGGCAGGGTTTTAGTTGGCGGTGGTATGTTTCTTTGTTCCAAGATCCTATCATTTGGAAAGTTACTTGGCATTCTGTTTTTTTAGGTATTTGTTCTGCTAGTTTTTCGGTAATAATTGGTTTTCTAGTTTCTTTTACTACGTTTCGTTATCGTTTTGTAGGGCGTAAAGTGATTTATGGTATAACTTCTGCGTTAGTTGTTGTACCTGAAATCGTAATAGCAGTTTCTTTGTTACTTTTGTATAATTTTTTTCATATTCCGTTGGGGTTGTGGAGTTTGTTGTTGGGGCATACGGCTCTTTGTGTGCCGTATACAACAATTATTTTAACTGAACAATTATTCGGTTTGGATAAAGATATTTTTGCGGCTGCTTTAGATTTAGGTGCGAGTGATTGGATGATTATGCAGCGGATTACTTTTCCATTGATTAGATCAGCTTTAATGGCTGCTTGGTTATTGGCATTTACTTTATCATTTGATGATATTATTATTAGCTATTTTGCTGGAGGTCCGAGTTTTACTGTTTTACCTTTTAAGATTTATGCGATGGTCAGATTTGGTGTAAAACCAGAAATTAATGCTTTATGTAGTTTAATGATGGTATTTACCTTGTTAATGACTTTAGTTACATATCGTTTATTACGGTATAGGTTGTATGAATAAAGGAATCTTTATTTTTCTATTGTTTTATTGTTTTAATTTGGTATATGCGCAAGAGCAAGAAGTGCTGAATATCTATATTTTTGGCAATTATATACCTAATGAAGTTATTAATCAGTTTGTAAGAGAAACTGGAGTTAAAGTTAATGTTGTTGAATGTGAAAATAACGAGAATTTAATTACGAAGATTAACACTTCTCCTAATTTTGATTGTGATGTTGCTACTTTTTCTAGTTATTTTTTACCTGTTATTTTGCCGAAGCTTCAACAATTAGATTATGAAAAGTTAGATAATTTGAAAATTCATCCTTATTTTATGGATGAAAAAATTAATCCTAGTTATTTGTATAATTTACCTTTTTGTTGGGGTACTACAGGAATTATTATAAATAGTAAATATTTTAATCAAGCGCATATTAAAAATTGGAATGATTTATGGTTACCTAAGTACCGTAACCAGTTGATGATTTTGAATGATATGCGTGAATTATTTAGTACTGTTTTAATTTCATTAGGATATTCGGTAAATGATGATGATCCCGAGCATTTAGAAGAGGCTTACAAAAAGATTTTGAAGTTAATTCCTAATATTAGGGTAATTAATTTGGAATGTGTTCCTAACGTGTACATTGATGAAGATGTCTTAATAGGTACAGCTTGGAGTGGTGATTTTTACTTAGCCAATAAAGAAAATAAGGATTTAAAGTTCATAAATCCTGAGCCTGGTTTTGTATTATGGTATGATAGTTTAGTTATATTGCAGAATGCTCCTCATAAGGAAAATGCGTATAAGTTTTTAAATTTTATAAACCGGCCGGACATTGTAGAAAAAATTTTGGATAATGGTTATTATACTACGAATGAGATGTTTTTAAGGCAGATTTTTTCGCCGAATGAGTTGGATTTCTTGTTAAAAAATGGGCAATTACAATATCCTTTATCCGCAAACGTAAAAAAAATTTACGAAGCTTATTGGAATAAAATACGTTTAGAGTAATATATATATTAATAATTAACTAATCATATTATAAAAAGGTTGTATTTTTTCCTGTAAACTAATACACTGATTCGAGTATATTTTTGATCGGTTTATGTTGTTAGCAATTGATTTAGGTAATACTTGTTTAAAAGGTGCTTTTTTTAAGGATGAATTATTATTTGATAAGTTTATAATTAATTCAAATTCAGATTTATCTGTCTTATTGGATAAATTGTGTAATTTTAGTTTTAGTAAAGTGTTAATTTCTTCTGTAGTTCCTTCTTTAAATCAAGGCTTGAGGGATTTTTTTGAAAAACACTTTAAAATTATTCCGGTGTTTACTAATGAATTAGAAATGCCACTAAAAATTCTTCTTCCTCATCCGGAACAAGTGGGTGCAGATTTACTAGCTGGTTTAATAGGAGCAAATAAATTATTTCCTGATTGTGATTTAATTGTAATGGATGTGGGCACAATTATTACTTTTACGATTTTAAGTTCGAAAAAAGAGGTATTAGGAGCAATTTTTTTCCCTTGTAAGGAGATTATAGCGCGTGCGATGCATGATTATGCAGAACAGTTACCTTTAGTAAAGTTAGAAAACTTTAGTATTGATGGATGGGGAATCGATACAGATACAGCGATTTATAGTGGTTTATATTATGGTCAAAAGGGGGCAATTCAGGAAATTATTTTTAATATTAGAAAAAAGTTAGGTGCTAAAACTAGAGTAATTGTCACCGGTGGAAGATGCGAATTTTTAGAAAAAGAATATGACCATGTCCCAAATTTAATTTTTATAGGGCTTTCCGAGTGGTGGAAATATGGTAAATAAAAATGGTAAAATTTCAAAAATAGTAAAATTTAAAGATTTACTTCCTGAATCTTTTGTTCCGTCTGTTGAACAATTAGTA
Organism: Gammaproteobacteria bacterium; assembly: GCA_045580225.1. GTDB lineage: Bacteria > Pseudomonadota > Gammaproteobacteria > UBA9339 > UBA9339 > CAUUCF01. The sequence continues at coordinate 13,584 of JAZNNJ010000020.1, forward strand.
AAAACATTGAAAGTTGGTGTGGCTGGTTTGTTAGATAAGTTTGATGGGCATTGGGATAGTTTTATTGATCCGTTAAACAAATTAGAACGAGATTTATCTAATTTATGGGAGGCAATTAGTTTAGTTTATATGGTGAATAGCACGGATAGAGTACGAACCGAGTATTTTAAAGCGCAGAAAATTATGCTTCATTATGAAAGTTGGTTTATTCACAATCAGGAGATCTATAGTGCTTTTAAGGAAATTTTAAAATCAGATATTTCGTTGGATAGTGTTCAAAAACGGATTTTAGATAAAATAATTCAGGATTTTGAGTTAGCTGGTATCAATTTGGATAAGGATAAACAAAAATATTTTAACCATTTGATTGTCAGATTGGCTAAATTAAGTAATAAATTTTCTAATAATATTATTGAAGCAACGGTTCAATCTAATTTAGAAGTTCCTGCATATTTAGCAGAAGGATTGCCTGAATATTTTGTTAATGCATGTCGTACTAATAATAACAAAAATGTATTACTATTTCCTATGGATGATCCGCATTACGTAAAAATTATAACTTTTGCGGAAAATCGAGAATTAAGGAAAATGGCGTATTATAAATTTCAGCGCAAAAATAATGTTTTTTCTAAGAAAGATCCATTGTTTGAGTTTAACAATTTTAAAAATGTTATGCAAATTCTTAATCTGCGTGATTCTCTTGGAAAATTATTTTTTTTGAATTACGCTTCTTATGCTTTAGTTAATAAAATGGCAAAAACTTTAGAAAACAGTTTAGAGTTTTTGAATAAATTATTAGATAAATCTAGAGCTTTGGCTGAAAAAGAGTATAAAATATTGACAGATTTTGCTAATTTTCATCGAGTTAAAATTTTTGAGCCATGGGATTATAATTTTTTCAAAGAAAAGTTGAGAAAGACTATTTTTGATTTTAATGAAGAAGATTTGCGTCCTTATTTTCCGTTAGAGCATGTTCTGGATGGTATGTTTGGGTTAGTAAGTCGTTTATTTAATGTAAAAATAGTAGAGGTATTTGAGCAAGTTAATAGGTGGCATCCTGCTGTCAGGTATTTTGAAGTTTGGGATCATGGTGAATTAGTTGGACATTTTTATTTAGATTTATTTGTTCGAAATTATAAACAACCTGGTGCTTGGGTTGGGGAATTACAGAGTAGAAATTATAGGTCAGGTGTTAAATGTGATCCTGTTGTCTATCTTATTTGTAATTTTTTACCTAGTTCTGGTGATATTCCTGTACTTTTAAATCATAGTGAAGTAGTGACTTTATTGCATGAATTTGGTCATGTTTTGCAACATGTACTTACTAAGGTAGATTATCCTAATGCAGCTGGAACTAACGGAGTTCCATGGGACGCAGTAGAAATTGTAAGTCAGTTTATGGAAAACTTTGCTTGGATACCAGAGGGTTTAGATTATTTGTCGCAACATTATAAAACGGGTGAATCTCTTCCTAAAAACTTATTAGACAAAATAAATAAAAATCGTAATTTTATGGCGGCTAGTTCAATGTTACGACAGATAGAGTTTGCTTTAATTGATCTTAATTTGCATTCTAAATCTTGGAATTCTAAACAAGAAATGTTATTAGCTGTAGAAGATATCCAGAAGAAAACCAGATTTGCTCCAATCAGTAGAAAATTTAGTATATTGCCTTCTTTTTCGCATATTTTTGCTGGTGGATATGCTGCTGGTTATTACAGTTATAAATGGGCAGAGGTATTATCTTGTGATTTATTTGCTCGTTTTATGGAAGAAGGTATTTTTAATAAAAAAGTTGGGGAGGATTTTTATCGCTGTTTTTTAACTACTGGAGGAAGTGAAGATCCTGAAGTTCTATTTAAAATGTTTAGGGGGCGTGAGCCGGCAATTGATGCTTTATTAAAGATGAATAATATGCTAGAATGAGCCCGTTTTATTGAAAGTTGGGATTATTCGGTGGAAATAAGAGAGAAGCAAATTGCCGCTAAAGCGGCTTTGGAGTATTTGAGGCCAGATATTGTATTAGGGGTTGGTAGCGGTTCTACAGTTGATTGTTTTATTCATGCTTTAAGATCTATAACTTTTCCGTTAAAGCTGGTAGCTAGTTCGTTGAAAACAGAAAGAGCATTAAGATCGTTGGGTTATGAAGTAGTATCTTGTAATTCAGTAGATAAAATTGATCTGTATGTAGATGGAGCGGATGAAATAGATAGAAATTTTTGCATGATTAAGGGTGGAGGTAAAGCCTTAACTGGAGAGAAAATTTTAGCTTCAATAAGTAGAAAATTTGTTTGTATTGCCCAAAAAAAAAAGCAGGTTAATTTTTTGGGAGGTTTTCCAGTGCCGATTGAGGTTATTCCATTGGCACGCAATAAAGTAGCACGGGAAATTATGTCGATGGGTGGTAATCCAGTATATAGGGTTGGTGAAGTTACTGATTACGGTAATGTCTTATTAGATGTTTGGGATTGGAAAATTGATGATCCAAGACAGTTGGAAGAAGATTTAAATCAGATTGCTGGAGTGGTAACTAATGGGGTTTTCGCAAAACAAAGAGCAGATGTTTTAATTTTGGGTAATGTTGATAGTCCTGAAATTTATTTGAATACTTCACAGCTAAAGTTAGTTGACTTAATGGTAAATAGAAAAGCTAAAGTATTAAAGATGATTGATTTAGAAGCGAAAGAAGTTAAGCGCCTAGCGGATATGGGGTTAACCGTGGGGGTGGAAGTAGAAGTTATTCATCGAACTTCATTTTATGGTCCTTTAGAGATTAAAATTAGGGGAAGTAATTTAGCAATAAGTTCTAAAATTGCTCAAGGAATTTTGGTTGAGGTAAAAAATGGCGAATAAAAAATTAGATTTTGCTTTAGCTGGCTATGCTAATGTGGGCAAATCGGTAATTTTTAATCATTTAACTGGTTTACACCAACATGTTGGTAATTGGGCAGGAAAAACAGTAATTCGTGCGGAAGGTAGTTTGTACTATAACGGGTATGATATCGATATTATTGATTTACCGGGTATTATTTCTCTCACTGCTTATTCAGAGGAGGAGTTAGTTGCTAGAGAATATATTATTAATGAAAACCCAGATGCAATAATTAATGTGGTTGATGTTAGTAATTTAGAAACCAATTTAATTTTAACTTTGCAATTACTAGAATTAGAAAGGCCGGTGGTATTAGCATTGAATATGGTGGATGTGCTAAGTGATAAAAATTTGACGATAGATCAAGCATATTTATCAAAATTATTGGGAATACCAGCAAGTATGACAGTTGCTACAAAAGGTAAAGGAATTAGCGAAATTTTAGATTTAATTTTGAACAATAAAGAGGGGTTATTTTCGAATAAACGATTTTTTTTTGGAACAGAAATTGAAAATGAAATTCAAAAGATTGTAGACAAAATTGCAATTACTAGTAATTATCCTAAGCGTTTTATTGCCATTAAATTACTGGAGAAAGATCAGGAAATTTGGGATTTGGTTAATAAAGAATATCAAATTGAGTTAATATCACAAGCAAAGCAAAGTATAAAATTGCTAGAAGATATTCATGGGCATGATAGTAGTTTAATTATTGCAGATGAAAGAGCTGCTATGGCTCATCGGTTGGCTGCTAAAGTTTTAAAGCGATCGTTATCAAAAAAAGTAAATCGTTGGAAAAAAATTGAAGATATAACTACTCATAAATTTTACGGATATTTAATTATTTTGGTAATTTTCTTTTTTTTATTTGGAGCAGTTTTTAGTTTTACTAACTGGTTGGGGGAATACTTTGATCGATATTTAAAGTTTATTAACATTTTTTATAGTAAGTACGTACCTGATTTTTGGTGGAGTAATCTATTGTGGAGTGGGTTTGAGAGTGGTTATGGGTTGCTGCAAATTAGTGTATCGTGTGTGTTGCCACTTTATTGGATTCTGTATTTTTTGGAGGATATTGGATATTTTGCTAGAGTAGCATTTTTAATGGATCCTTTAATGCATAAGTTGGGTTTACATGGTAAAGCGTGTATTCCTATGGTATTAGGTTTTGGATGTAGTGTTCCTGCCTGTCTAGGATGCAGAATTATGGAAACTTCTAGGGAGCGTTTTTTAACAGGATTAATTGTTAGTTTTGTTCCTTGCGGAGCTGTTACGGTTGTTATTAGTGGTATATCAAATAAATATTTAGGAATAGTTCCTACCGCTGTCTTATATAGTATGTTTTTATTAACTACGATTGTTACTAGTTTAATAGCAAAAAAGGTTTTGCCTGGTAAGTCTACAGAACTTATTATGAGAATGCCTGACTATCGTAAAGTGAATTTTAAGACGGTAAATTTACAAACTTGGTTACGATTTAAAGAATTTGTAAGTTTAGCGGGTCCGTTTGTTGTGTTATTGGGTGTAATTTTAAGTAGTGGAAAACTATTTAAAATTAATAATAAGTTAGTTTGGTTAACCAGTTTTTTAGGCTTGCCGGCGAAAATGGGAATATTGATGCTATTAATGATGCTTCGTCGTGAACTAGTTTTAGTAATGTTAGGGAGTGTTATGGGTTGCAATGTTTTGAATCAAGTGTTAACTAATGAACAGCTATTTGTGATTGCTACGTTTACCCTCTTTTCTCCACCATGCGTGGCTACTTTAGCTGCTTTTTGGAAGGAATTTGGAAAAAAATATACTTTTAAAATATTTATAATGAAATTAGGCATTGCTTTGTTAATGTGTAAGGTGGCTAGTTTGATCTGGCCGTTAGTAAGTAATTATGTTAAGTGAGTTTAGTAATCAGTTAGAAGTTATACTGTATAAATTAACGAAAAATTTTTATTTTAGTTTAGGAGTTTTAATCAGTATTTGGTTAATTCATCTTGTGAATTGCGTATTTAAATACAGGTTTAATCGTTTTGGAATTGTTGTACGTTCTTGGCGCGGTTTGTTTGGTATTTTTTTTGCTCCTTTTTTACATGGTAATTGGAATCATTTGTTTTTTAATTCAATTCCTTTATTCGGATTAGTAGATTTACTAATTTTACGTAGTTTTAAATTGTTTTATTATTTGACTATTTGGGTAGTAGTGAGTAGTGGGATAATGATTTGGTTATTTGGTAAAAGAGGGATTCATATTGGAGCTAGCGGTTTAATTATGGGGTATTTTGGGTATCTGATATCGGAATTTTATTTCTGTCGCTCTATGCAGAACATAATTTTGTTAGTTTTAGTGGTATATTATTTTGGAGGTTTGTTATTTTCAATTATACCTCAAAAAAAAGGAGTATCTTGGGAAGGACATTTGTTTGGTTTATTGAGTGGTATTAGTTTTGCTTATTGGTTATATAGGTGAAATATGGCTATTATTGTTGGAGTAGATGAAGCTGGTAGAGGGCCTTGGGCTGGTCCTGTTGTGGCTGCTGCGGTTATTTTAAGGGAACCAATTGTGGGTTTAAAAGATTCTAAATTATTGAGTGCATCTCGTAGAGATTATTTGTATTTAAAAATTAAGGAGCAAGCATTAAGTTGGGGAATTGGTATAGGTACTGAGAATGAAATTGATACGCTAAATATTCTTAAAGCAACTTTATTAGCAATGAAACGCGCTATTGAACAAATATCATTAGTGCCTGATGAAGTATGGGTAGATGGAATACATGCTCCGAATATTCCATATAAAGTAAAAACTTTTATTGGTGGCGACCGTTTGTATGGTGAAATTAGTGCTGCTTCGATACTAGCCAAGGTTTTTAGAGATCAACTAATGGTTGCTTATGATCAGCAATATCCTGGCTATGGTTTTGCAAGGCATAAAGGATACGGTACAGCTATGCATAAAAAGGCGTTGTACAGTTTAGGGGTTTCGCCAATTCACAGGAAGAGTTTTGCTCCCGTTTATAAATTGTTACATAAATAATAGGTGTATAATCTATAATCGCAATTTTTTATTCCTGTTGAATTAAGTTGCACTAGTTTTAAGTGCGAACATTATTGCTGTAGTTTACTATTCTAAGTTATAAGATTTTTCTATAATTTAAAATTTTGGTAAATTATTTTAATATTTTAAAGGTGTTTTTTTGATGTTATTTGGGCTACGTTGCAAGGTTGTTACCGAATATGCAGCAATAAATATTTTGAAAGAGCTAATATTAATTTAACGTTGTTATTATATACCGCAAGTTGATAAATAAATATAGTTTTAATTTATCTGGTTAATGAAAAATTGAAAAGTTGAAAAGGAGGATTTTTATGAAAAATTTAAATATTGTGGAGTTAAAAGAAGTGGGTGGCGGTATGTCGGTAGGGGGATTTTATGCTGGAGCAGGTATTGGTTTTGCTACGGGAGTATTTTTTCTTCTTGGATAATGATTGGCGGGCATAGTGCTACGAAAATTCATGCTGTTGGTGGGAATATTGCCCAACTTAATGATGGCAACTCTATTGACGTTGGAGCGACAAGTAATTCTATGGTGAAATGTGAATTGGGTTGTGGTCGAAGATTAGCTAATTCTGTTATTTCTGCGATTGTTATTGCTGCATGTACTGTAGGTGGTGCTTTTGTTGGTAGTTTTTGTGGGGAAATGTTAGTAGCTCATTCGGAAAATGACGGCCAAAACGATTTATAGATTAGCTTTAGGGAGTTGGTAATATGAAGACATTAAATGAGAATGAATTGAAGACTATTGGTGGTGGGGTGGCTGGTTTAGCTTTGGCCGGTTTGTTTCTTGGTTACACAGCTGGCTTAGGTGCTTTTGCTGCTCATGGTCTTCCTGGAAATAGATTATTAGGTGTTTTAGCATTTGGTGCCGTGGCTGTGCTTGAAATCCCTGCTTTTGCTGCGGTTGGTTTTGTTGCTGGTTCGGCTTTAAATACCGTGTTAAAAGAGCCTAATGTTATAGAGTATTCGTCGGATTTTGGGAAGAATGTTAAGAATATTTTTAGTGGAATATCTAGTTGGGTAAATAGTACCAGTTTAAATTAGGTATTTTTAAATTGTTTATTTAAGGTGCCGCGTCTTATGTTAAAGGGTGGTGCCGTAAATTTTTCTGTTGAAGTTATTATAGATTTTATTTAATCCAATACTAAACTGTAAATATTTTGCAATTTGTTTGTATTATTAAAAGTTAGTTATTTTTGTAAATCTAATGTTTTTTATTTAAATTTTATGTTGAATAGTTATGTGTTGTTTTTTATGTACAGATTGCTAGGATTATTGGATTAAAAAAATGATTGAATATAGAAATTTATAATTATGGTAATCGATTATTAAAATTTAAAGATCGTAATCAGTATGAAATAGATCTAGTTGATTTTTTTATAATATAAGTTTTATTTATGTTTGTTTCGAGTAGCTTGATAAATATCATTAAGTAAGGCATTATACTGATAATTATTAAAATTTTAGAGAATATAATGGCAAAAGAAGAGTGTATTGAAATGCAGGGGGTAATTGTAGAAACTTTACCAAATACAATTTTTAGGGTTCAGTTACAGAATGGACCTATTATTACCGCTCATATTTGTGGAAAAATGCGTAAAAATTATATTAGGCTTTTAACTGGTGATGAAGTAACAGTGGAAATGACTCCTTATGATTTAAGTAAAGGTAGAATTATTTACCGTAGTTTGGATAAAAAAAAGAGTAAATAATGATGCAAAAATATTCGCGAATCGTTTTGATGATTCGTAAAGTAAGTGAAGATGTCATAAGTGTGCTGGAAAATGCGCTTATTTGGTTAAAAAAGTTGGAATTATCAATATTTTGGGAAGAAGAAACAGCTAAATTAGTGAATAAGTTAGGTGAGTTGGAAGTATTACCTTGGTTTAGAGTTAATGATCGGGATTTGGTAATTACTTTTGGTGGAGACGGTTGTTTTTTAAGTGGAGCTCGTTTAGTGTTACCGACTGGGGCGGCAATTTTAGGTGTAAATTGTGGAAAGAGTTTCGGTTTTTTAACTGATCTTGATGTAAATAATGTTGATGAATTGTTGGAAGTTATAAAAGGAAATGGTTTTGAAGAAAATCGGTCGGTGCTTTCGATTAATGCGCAGGGACAGCAATTTTTTGTTATAAATGAAATAGCTATTTTTTCTTCTGCTAACAAAAAGGGTATTTTTAGTTATCTCTTGAGAGTTAATAATCAGCAGTTGATCAGTTATCGAGCAGATGGATTAATTATTGCGACTCCTACTGGGTCTACCGGTCATGCTTTGTCTGCTGGTGGGGTAATTTTAAGTCCTCAAATGTCTGCCATTGAAGTAGTTCCGGTTTTGTCTCAGCATTTGAGTATGCGTCCTTTGATATTATCTGAAGAAGCTAATTTAGAGTTTTTATTAGATGATCGGGATATTTGTCGAGATTATAGCGTAACTTTAGATGGGTATGAACGGCAAACATTGTCTGAGGCTGCTTATATTAAAATAGCTTCATTGAAATTGCGTTGTGTTCATCACAAAAATTATGATTTTTTTAATGTGATAAATAATAAATTGCGGTGGCGATGGAGTTTTAGTTAATCATCACAATGTTTCTATGATGAATATTTTTAAAGATAGCTTGATATTTGGTGAAGTTATGGTAGAGTTGCAAGGTAAATTGGGATATTTGTATTTATGGTAATAAAATGAGAAATACACCTAAAGAAGGAGAATTGTATGTAGGTTTAGATATTGGTACTACTAAAGTGGTTGCTTTGGTGGGTTTGGCTAATTCTTCAGGAAGTGTCGATGTGATAGGGGTTGGTAGTTGTCCATCTCGTGGTTTGAAGAAAGGTATTGTAATTAATATTGAGTCTACTGTTCAATCTATTAAAAATGCTATCCATGATGCGGAGTTAATGGCGGGATGTGAAATTCGTTCTGTTTATACTGGGATTGCTGGTAGTCATATTAAGAGTGTAAATTCTCACGGTATTGTTGCAATTAGAGACCATGAAGTTAGTAAATTAGATGTTGATCGGGTGGTAGATGCAGCTAAGGCGGTTATCATACCTGCTGGTCATAAAGTTTTGCATGTGTTGCCACAAGAGTTTATTGTAGATGGTCAGGAAGGAGTGAAGGAACCTATAGGAATGTTCGGTATTCGCTTGGAAGCTATGGTGCATATTGTGACTGGTAGTATTAGTGCGGTCCAAAATATTATAAAATGTGTAGAGCGTTGTAATTTGAAGGCTAGTGATGTTATTTTACAGCCTTTGGCTTCAAGTCAAGCGGTGTTAAGCGAGGATGATAAAGATTTGGGAGTATGTTTAATTGATATTGGCGGTGGAACTACGGATATAGCCGTGTTTATTAATGGTTCTATGCATTTTTCGACGATTATTCCTTTAGCTGGGGATCAGGTTACTAATGATATATCGGTGGCTTTTCGAATTTCTTCTAAAATGGCTGAGGACTTAAAGTTACAGCATGCTACTTTAGTTGAAAAGATAGAGTCGGCTGGAAAAAAGATTGTTATAGATGATCAGAGTAGTAAGCGTGCTCAGGAAATTACTGAGGGTGCTTTAACGGAAGTTGTGCGTGCACGTTATTTAGAATTATTTTCTTTAGTTTTGTCAGAGTTAAAAAGTAATCGGGTTTTTGATTTAATTGGTACGAATATTGTATTAACAGGTGGCGGTTCTAAAATTGAGGGGATTGTAGATCTTGCTGAGCAGATTTTTGAATTGCCTGTAAAAATAGGAGTTCCAGAAAAGATCGGTGGAATGGTGGATGTAATGAATAATCCTATTTATTCGACAGGGGTTGGCTTGTTGTTAACAGCGATGCAGCGTAGTCGAGAAGGGGTAGAAGACTCTGATGAGTATTCGTTTCTAGATCGTCCTAAAAGTTTATGGGAAAAAATGAAAGCTTGGTTTCAAGCTAATTTTTAATGCAAGGTAACGTAAAGAGGTGGCAATGTTTGAATTACCGGAAAATCAAAACATTAATGCATCAATCAAAGTAGTTGGTGTAGGTGGCGGTGGTGGTAATACCATTGAATATATGATTGATAATGGTGTTACAGGAGTTGAATTTGTGTGTGCAAATACCGATTTGCAAGCTTTGAGAAAGTCTCGCGCTAAAACTTTGATACAATTAGGTGAAGAATTAACTAGGGGATTAGGTGCCGGTGCTAATCCTGATGTTGGTCGTAAGGCGGCAGAGGAAAGCAGAGAAGTGATTCGTGATATTTTATCCGGGACTGATATGGTTTTTATTACTGCCGGAATGGGAGGTGGGACTGGTACAGGTGCTGCTCCTATTTTTGCTGATGTTGCTAAAGAGTTAGGTATATTGACGGTAGCCGTAGTAACTAAACCGTTTGTTTTTGAAGGAAAAAAGCGAATGATGATTGCTGAAGAGGGAATAAGGCGTTTAGCTTCAAGCGTTGATTCTTTAATTACAATTCCTAATATGAAATTACTTCCTGTTTTAGGAAAAAATGTTAGTTTATTAGATGCTTTTAAATCTGCTAATGATGTATTAATGGGGGCTGTTCAAGGAATAGCAGAATTAATCACTAGACCAGGGTTGATTAATGTTGATTTTGCTGATGTATGTACTGTTATGTCGGAAATGGGTATGGCAATGATGGGCACTGCTTCGGCTAGAGGTGATGATCGTGCTAGGTCTGCTGCTGAGGCTGCTATAGCTAGTCCTTTACTAGAGGATATTGATTTAAGTGGTGCTGGTGGGGTTTTGGTGAATATTACTGCTGGTCCTAATGTTTCAATTGGAGAATTTGAAGATGTTGGGGAAGTGGTAAGAAGTTTTGCTTCTGATGAGGCTACTGTGGTTGTAGGTACAGTTATTGATCCAAGTATGTCAGATGATTTGAGGGTTACAGTTGTTGTGACAGGATTGAATCAGGATAAAAATAAACGCGAAATTAGAGATGTTCCCAAACATAGTTTTGATTCTCACGTTTCCAGTGTAAAGAAAGTTAGTCCTTTTAATGAAAGGATTAAGGTGCCGGAGAGCAATTTAGATTATCGTAGGTTGGAAAAACCGGCAGTGTTTCGGGATAATAAATCTAGTTTGAATGAGGAAATTGCTTTAGATAAAGATTTAGTTGGTGAAGAAGAAGTTTTAGATATACCGGCCTTTTTGCGTCGTGATGTAGATGGGGATGATGAGTAAATGTTTAAGCAAAGAACAATTAAACAAACAGTTAAGATTTCTGGGATAGGTGTGCATTCTGGTAGGAAGATTAATTTAGCTCTGCGTCCTGCACCTGTTAATGCCGGTATTATTTTTACCAGAGTAGATTTGAATCCTAGTATTTCAATTAAAGCAAATGCTTTTGCTGTTGGAGAAACGATGTTGTCTTCTTGTTTAGTTAAAGATGACGTGAAGGTTTCTACAGTTGAGCATTTAATGGCTGCTTTATCAGGTTTAGGAATAGATAATATTTGTGTTGATGTAGATGCTCCAGAGATACCGATAATGGATGGTAGTGCCGCTCCTTTTATTTTGCTTTTAAAAGAGGCTGGTATTTTTGAGCAGTATTGTTCTAAACGTTTTTTTAGAATAAAAAAAGAAATCATTGTTGAACAAGGAGATAAATGGGCAAAGTTGTTGCCTTACGACGGATTTCGTATGGAGTTTACTTTAAAATATGATCATCCAGTTTTTAAACGGTTACCTCAGGAGGCTGCTTTTGATTTTAGTAAAGAGGATTTTGGACAAGAGTTAAGTAGAGCGCGTACTTTTGGGTTATTATCTGATTACGATAAATTAAGGTTGGCTAATTTAGCTTTAGGGGGTAGTTTGGATAATACAGTGGTAATTGATGATCATAAGGTTGTTAATCCGGAGGGTTTACGTTATGAAAATGAGTGTGCTAAACATAAACTTTTGGATGCGTTAGGTGATTTGTATATGATCGGTGGAAATTTAGTTGGTCATTTTATTGGTTATAAATCAGGTCATACTTTAAATAATCTTCTGGTACGACGAGTTTTAGCAGATCAGAGTAATTATGAAGAAATTATTTTAGATGAGGAGCGTGTTTTGTTCCCTCAATTTATTTTACAACAGTCTAGTATTTAAAGTTATCATATGATGAGTTTGTTTAGAAAAGTTTTCGGTACTAGGAATGACCGGGTTATTAAAGGTTTATGTAAAAAAGTAGAGGCAATTAATCGTTTAGAACCGATAATGAAGCAGTTATCGGATTTGGACTTAAAAAATAAAACCAGGGAATTTAAAGAACGTTTTAAACAAGGAGAGACATTAGATCAATTGTTACCTGAGGCTTTTGCTGTAGTTCGGGAAACTAGCGTTAGAACTTTAGGATTGCGTCATTTTGATGTTCAATTAATTGGTGGGATGGTTTTGCATCAGGGTAAGATAGCGGAAATGCGTACAGGGGAAGGTAAAACTTTAGTTGCTACATTAGCTGTATATTTAAATGCACTTTCCGGAAAATCAGTTCATTTGGTGACGGTGAATGATTATTTAGCAAGACGAGATGCGGAATGGATGAGACCGATATATAATTTTTTGGATTTATCTGTAGGTATGATTTATTCCAATCAGTCTGTTAGTGATAAACGGATTGCTTACCGTTGCGATGTAGTTTATGGGACTAATAATGAATTTGGTTTTGATTACTTACGCGATAATATGGTTTTTGATATAAACAGTAAGGTACAAAATGGTCTACATTTTGCTATCATTGATGAAGTAGATTCTATTTTGATTGATGAAGCGAGAACTCCTTTAATTATTTCTGGTGCTGGAGACGAGAGTTCGGATTTATATGTACAAGTGGATAGGATTATTCCGAAATTAAAAAAGCAGTTTAGAATTGAAACATTGGATCAACCGATTTTACCAGAAGAGGTAGGTGATTATACAGTTGATGAAAAGGAAAGGCAGGTTTATTTTACTGAACGTGGTCATAAAGCAGTAGAAAAGTATTGTTGTCAGATTGGGTTACTGCGGGATAATGAAAGTTTGTATGATACTAAAAATATAAAATTGATGCATTATTTGAATGCGGCGTTGCGTGCTCATACTTTATTTCATCGTGATGTTGATTATATTGTTAAAAATAGGGAGATAGTTATTGTTGATGAACATACAGGACGTACGATGGAAGGAAGACGTTGGTCTGATGGATTGCATCAGGCAATTGAGGCAAAGGAGAATGTAGGTATTAGACAGGAAAATCAGACATTAGCTTCCATTACTTTTCAGAATTTTTTTCGTTTATATGATAAACTATCAGGTATGACCGGAACAGCAGATACTGAGGCATATGAGTTCCAGCAAATTTATGGCTTAGAAGTGACGGTAATCCCAACTAATCGTCCTATAAATCGTCAGGATTTATCTGACCAAGTATTTTTAACAAAAGATGGTAAATTTAAGGCTATTTTAGAAGATATTAAAGTTCGAAGTGCGAAAGGGCAACCAGTCTTGGTTGGAACTGCGTCTATCGAGACTTCTGAATATTTGTCTTCGTTATTGACTAAGAGTGGGATAAAGCATCAAGTTTTAAATGCTAAACAACATGAACGGGAGGCCAATATTATTGCGCAAGCTGGTCGTCCTGGAGTGGTTACCATTGCTACAAATATGGCGGGTCGTGGTACTGATATTTTATTAGGAGGAAATTTAAGCATGGCAATTAATAATCTTGATTGTTGTGCCGAAGATTATTCTGTTTTAAAGGTACAATTGGAAAAAGATTGGCAAAATATGCATGACCAGGTAATTGCTTCAGGTGGTTTACATGTAATTGGTTCAGAAAGGCATGAATCACGGCGGATAGATAATCAATTGCGGGGTAGATCTGGCCGACAGGGTGATCCTGGATCTTCTAGGTTTTATTTATCTTTGGAGGATAATTTACTGAGGATTTTTGCATCCGGTAAATTAGCGAACATGATGAGAAAATTAGGGATGAAAGAAGATGAGGTAGTGGAACATCGCTTTATAACGAAAGCTATTGAAAATGCTCAACGTAAGGTAGAAGGGTTTAATTTCGATATTCGTAAGCATCTTTTAGAATTTGATGATATAGCTAATGAGCAACGAAAGATTGTTTATAGTCAACGCGATAATTTAATGCAAAGTAAGGGAATTTCCGAAATGATTGATGATATGAAAGGTGATGTCATTGATGAGTGTTTGGAAAAGTTTATTCCTGCGGATAGTATTGAAGAAAGTTGGGATCTTCCTAGTTTAGAGAGAGAAATTCAGTCTCAGTTTTCAGTTAGTTTGCCTATTCAGGAGTGGTATAAACAAAATAAAACAGAAAATTACTTAAAAGATAAGATAAAGAGTTTTTTATTGGATGCTTATAAAAATAAATGGGAACAAAGTGGACTCGATCCTGATATTTTAATAAATTTGGCAAGAAATGTTACGTTGCAAAGTTTAGATAATTTTTGGAAGGAACATTTAGTCGCGATGGATGCATTGCGTGATGGCATTCATTTGCGTGGGTATGCTCAGCAAGATCCTAAGCGTGAATATAAGAAGGAATCATTTTATTTATTTGCTCAGATGTTAGATCGGGTAAAGCGAGAAGTAGTACGGGTTTTGTATACAATAAGGTTTCATAATGAGGAAGAGATTGAAGCAATGAAGGCTGAGCAAGAGCATTCGTTGAAGAATAGGCGTGAACACTTAACTTATATTCATAATAATAAAGAGATTGACAGTAAACAAAAGAGAGTTGTAGAAATTACAGTAAAAACTGGTTCTAAAGTGGGTAGAAACGATCTTTGTCCATGTAATTCTGGAAAAAAGTATAAGCATTGTTGTGGCAAATTATAAGATGAAAAGAGCTAATAATAAATTGACATTAGGAATGTTAATTGCATTGGTGACAGGTAATATTATTGGTTCTGGTGCATTTTTGTTACCTGCGGATTTAGCGAAATTTGGTAGTATTGGAATTTTATCTTTAATAGTTACTTCTTTAGGTGCCGTTGGTTTATCTTTAATTTTTGCAAGAATGAGTCAGTTAGTAAGGGAAGAAGGTGGACCTTATGCTTTTATTAAGAAAGGTCTGGGAAATAATTTAGGAATTCAAATAGCTTATGCTTATTGGTTTGCAATATGGGTAGGTAATGCGGCTATTATTGTGGCAGCATTAGGCTATCTAGATTTATTTTTTCCTATTTTGCACAATATTTGGGTGAAAAATTTGGTGTCTTTAGGAATTATTTGGTCATTGACATGGTTAAATTGTTTAGAAATAAAAATAGTTGGTTGGTTTCAGGTTGTTGCGGCTATTTTGAAGTTTATTCCACTAGTAATTGTAATTATAGGAGGATGGTTTTATTTTAATCCAGAATGGTTAAAAATTAGTTTTAACGTTTCAGGGCACAGCAATTGGTGGGCATTTTCTCAGGGGTTAGTATTTACGATGTGGCTTTTTTTAGGGATAGAATCTGCTACTCTTCCTAGTAAAGATATTGAAAATCCAGATCGTGATATTCCGTTAGCTACAGTGTTAGGTACTTTGTTGGCTATGTTTGTTTATTTGGGTGGAACATTAGTAGTGTTTGGTATGGTTCCAAACCAAGAATTAATTGGTAGTAATGCTCCATTTGCATTGGCTAGTAAATTAATTTTAGGAAATTGTGGAGGATATTTAGTAGCGTTTGGGGCGTTAATTGCTTGTTTAGGCTCATTAAATGGTTGGATTTTGATTTCGGTTCAGATACCTGTTTATGCTGCTAAACAAAAAATTTTTCCACATTGTTTTAGTGAAGTAAACTGCAAGGGGATACCGGTTAATGCGATCATAATTAATTCATTATGTATTTCAATATTATTGTTGGGTAGCAGTTTTCTAAAATTAATGAATCAATTTGACTTTTTAATTATATTAGCGACTTCAATTTCAGTTTTAGCATATTTTTACACTTGTATTGCGCATTTTAGATTATCTGGTTGGCTCTTTTTTAAAAAGCATTTTAATTGGTTATTTATAAATTTATTTGCTTTGTTATATTCGGGTTATGTTTTATTTAATTCTGGAAGATGGGTTTTGATAGGTTTAGTTTTATTAAGTTTATTAGGGGGATTGATAATTAATTTAATATATGCACATGATTAAACAGGCTTTACCGGTAGGAGTAGATAATTTTGAGAAGTTAATAGAAAATAATTATTATTACGTGGATAAGACCTTATTAATCAAGGAATTATTGGATAAAAAGGGAGACGTTAACTTATTTAC
>JAZNNJ010000021.1:0-2055 GCA_045580225.1 Gammaproteobacteria bacterium
CCTGCCCTAGAAATCACTAAATCCGCTACCGATAAAGCATCTGCCATTTCTTTGTTTAAAAAATAATAAGGATGATAAAAACTATGTTTAAATTTGGGTATAAAATTCTTACCGTACACATGAAAGTTTACAACAACTAGAATTTACACTCCCCAAATTTTTAAAAATAACAATAACATTTTTTTATCAAAAATTTAAATCGCTATCGATTATTTGACAAAATATGAATTATATGCTAATAATTTGTTAATTATATTTTATTACAAAATAATTATGAGGTTAATATGAATAATACTATAAAAATAAATTTTTTACCTTTATTCGATAATTTACCAATAGATTCAGTTCAATTTTCAGCAGAAAGAAATATAAATGCTAGCAGAAATGACAAATTAATCTCGTGCAGCGAAATTGTCATTCAGAGAAACATCGACTCATATTCCTGGAAAATTTTTCGAGAATTATGGCTTCCACAAACCGCTAACATGGTAATTAATATACTGGATAATGAAACAATGGATAAAATACAAATTACTTTAAAGAATGCCGTAATAAATTCATATAATTTTGTTTCCAATAGAAATGAAAGTATAGAAACTTTTTCTGTAGTTTTTGACGAAATATTGCAAGAACTAAATTAGTTAAAAAAAGGAGGATAACATGTTACCTGATGCATTAGCGGAAATTTGCGTTGGTTATAGAAGAATATCTTCTGGTGATAACGGAAACGCAAACGGAAACGAAAATATATTTATAAGATGTACAGGCTTAAGGCACGCAATCATCAAAGTAAAATTTTTTCATTGCCACGAAGATGGCAGAGTTGAATCACGTGAAGTTGTGTTTGGATATAAATTGCAACATGGTCTAAAAGGAATATTAGATAGAGACACATGTTATAATAATGATGATGCTGGAACAAAATGGTGTAATACATCACTTAGATGTAATATAGAAGATGCCAAAAATTTGTTGATATTGATAAACGAGGAATGCAAAAATAGATTTTATACGTTGCTTACAACTAATTGTTTTACTGTTATCGAAAATGGATTAAAGAAATGGGCAAAAAAAATTAATAATGCCACCTATGAAGTATTCGTAAATAAAACATTAAGCGAATTAGGCAGGTTGTCAATTAATTTAGGAGCAGGAACCTTATTAAAAAGTAATTACACTTTTCTGGTTCCTACTCCTATACATCGTATTTATCGAGTAGTAAAAGCTGGTTTTCATGAACACAACAGTGTTAAACAATATAAATACAAAGGTAATAAAAGACTATTACTTGGTAAAATAAGTCCTTCTGTTAGTAATGAGAATAAAGATGAAGATGAAGATGAAGATGCAGATAGAATTAGAGGAACATTTAATTTAAATTAGAATTTAATATCCAATCGATTATTGATACGCCGCACGCGCAATAAATAAAAGTTCCCAAAAACTTTTCAATTTCTCATATAAATTTAACTGGTAATAGTTTCTAAACAAAAACTATTCACTTGCATCGAATACGCCCCCAGCAAAAACAAATAATGTAATCCCACCACCTAATAATCCTAGCCCAAATGTTAACAACGTAATACCTAATGGCAAAGTAACATACGGTTTACAAAATCTCGACCCCATAATATATACCACACCAGCGTGAATTAAAGTTGTTGAAATAGAAACCGCAATAATTCCTCCTATACTGGCTCCAACTTGTTCACCAGTGCTTATCCCACCTATCACTATCTTAATTTCATCTTCTGTTAATTTATACATATACTATTTCCTCTCTTTTTAAATGCAACAAAATTCTTTCAACAGATCTGTAATAATCTTAGTTGCGGATAAAGGGTGATATTTTTGCAAATTAAGCTTAAATTTTTCTTGGTTTTTTTCTAATTCTTCAAGAGCTGTTGCTAGGTGATCCTTAGATAATTCTGGTAGAATCATGCTATAACCTTGTTCTGACGCTTTCTTCGCATTTAACAATTGGTCCCCACGACTACCTTTAATTAAAGGAACTAATAAATTTACTTTTCTTAAAGCTAATAATTCCGCAATACT